>DASYTP010000229.1:0-4201 GCA_036002145.1 Bacteroidota bacterium
ATGGGCGCCTTCACTTCGCCGCCGGAGACCAGGTCGTTGAAAATCCTTCCCATTTTTGCGCGTTCGCCATATCCGAGCCAGCAAATCCGGGCGGGAAGTCCCTGAAACTTCACCTCCTTCTGGGCCTTCGTGATCCAGCGGCACAGGGGCTCGTTGTCGGGGAACGCTTCCATCACGGCCCTGTCCGTGCGATAGATATCTTCGGGGTCTCCCGAGAGGGCGACCCATCGGAACGGTCCTTTGCCGTCGCAGAACAAAGGACGAATATACTCCGGCACAAATCCCGCGATATCGAAGGCATCCTTCACGCCGTTGGCGAATGCCTCGCCGCGGATATTATTGCCGTAATCAAACGTGATCGTGCCGCGTTTCTGCATCCCCAGCATGGCCCGAACATGCTCTGCGATGGATTCCGTGGCAAGCCTGACGTATTTCCCCGGATCGGATTTCCTCAGCTCGAGCGCTTGTTCAAACAGCATGTGCGCGGGCACGTAACCGTTGAGCGTATCATGAGCTGAAGTTTGATCCGTGAGCACGTCGACCTTGATGTTGCGGGCGAGAAGCTCCGGCAGGACCTCTGCAGCGTTTCCCAGCAGCGCGACAGACCTGGCCTCTTTGAGCTCTTTTGCGGTTTGAACAATAAGTAATGCTTCGTCGAGGGTTTCCGCCATCTCATCCACGTAGCCAGTCTTCAACCTCTTCTCAATGCGGGAGCGATCAACCTCGATGGCGAGACACACGCCGCCGTTCATGGTCGCGGCGAGCGGCTGCGCGCCCCCCATGCCGCCGAGCCCCGCGGTGACGAGAAGCTTACCGGCCAGGTTTCCGCCGAAGTACTTGCTTGCGCACGCGGCGAATGTCTCATACGTTCCCTGCAGGATGCCCTGGGTGCCGATGTAAATCCAGCTACCCGCCGTCATCTGTCCGTACATTGTCAAACCGAGGGCTTCGAGCCGCCGGAATTCATCCCATGTTCCCCACTTCGGAACGAGCATCGCATTGGAAATGAGAACGCGCGGCGCATCGGGATAGGTCTTGAAAATGCCGACGGCCTTTCCCGATTGCACCATGAGAGTCTCATCGTTCTCCAATTCTCGCAAGCTTCTCGCAATAGCTTCGTAGCACTTCCAATTGCGCGCGGCTTTCCCGGTGCCGCCATAGACGATCAGCTCATCAGGGTTCTCGGCAACCTCAGGATCGAGGTTATTCATGAGCATCCTGAGAGCGGCTTCCTGCAGCCAGCCCTTGCACTGCAACTGCTGCCCGCGTGGAGCACGAATTGGTATTCGTTCAGTATCGATGAGCGTTTCCATTTTCCGAAAAGGTTTCAGGTTTCAGGATCCAGCATCCAGCATCCAGGATCCAGGATGTCACTAATCTGCGGTCAAGCCAACATTCCGGATACTTGGCATAAGCAGAACACTATTCAAGAAGACTTTGTTCAATCCGGTCAGGAACATCCGGAAATTGGGATCGTCGCTGAAGAGGATAATGTTCCCGGAGCCAAGCTTCTCATGGACAAGAAACGGCGTTTCCGCAAGCATATTCTCATTTTCTTTGGAGATATAGCCGCTCAGTCGTGGTGATTTCGTATAGATGCCGACGTTGTACCCTTTCTCGCTCAATTCGAACATTGTCTTCGTGCTTTTTAAGACGGCAATTTGACTATCGTAACCAAAACCGAGTGGATGAGAGTTGTCGATTTTCACCCGCATCATTGTCCCCGGAATCTCGTCGAGGCGTTGCTTGCGTTCCTTTTCCTCCACCGTCATCCGTTGTTCCTTTTCCTCCTCGGTCAATTTCTTTTCCTCCTTGCCATCCTTCTTCCCGTCATTCTTCTTCTGATTCTTTTTTTCATCCTGTCCGGCGGGCTCGTCATCTTTTTTCTTCTCCTTGATCTTCACCCCGGCGATCCTTCCTACCGAATGCGACGCGAATGCGGCCCCGCCCTCGATGCCGATGAACGTGCCGCCTGCGGCAATCCAGGTCTTGATTCTTTGAGTCGCAGCAGAGTCCAGCTGACTCCGGTATCCGTTGCCGTCCGCGTTATCGTCCGGAAAAATAATTGCAGTGTAGTCATGCAGGTCGGCGCCACGAAGCTGGGCGAGTTTCATCGGGATAAAATCGATGGCATATGCCTGGTCGAACATCGACCAGATCGCCCCGAAAGCTTCCGAACTGACAGGCGAGCTCGTAGCGACAATAATCTTCGGCTTTTTCAAGCGCACCGCGCGATCCGAGCCGAGATTTATGCCGCTCTCCGTGAGACCGCTGTTTGCAGCGTAGACATTTGTATGAAACCGGCTCGAGAGCTCCTGCATACGGTCATGAATATCCATCCCGTTGTTCGCGACGGGAATGATCATCGTGCCGCGCAAGAAACGTTCTCCTCCCGCCACGAACTCTTTCATCGCGACATTGACTTTGCAATCGTTTTGCAATAACCACGCAACCGCTTTCATGGCTTCATTGGAATTCCACTTCACCAGGTAAGCATAGGACGCCTTTCCCCCGATCACCGCGGAGGGCGGGGCGACAGCTTCGCTCAGCTTTGTCGAGGGGACAGAGATGGATTTTCCGGACCAGTATGTTTCAACCCCGTATGCGACAGGAAGCGACCAGGACGAAATGTCGTAAAAGACGGTGTCTGTCAATACCGGTTCCTGTTCCATGAGCGACATGATGAGTCGTTTCGCGGGTTGATTCATTGGGATGATGAAAGCGCCCGATGGAAATTTCCTGGATATCGGCTCGTTCACAAAATACGTGTGGAGTCCGTCCTGAGTGAATGGTTCCGAAGTCCTCATTACCTCGACACCCTGCTTCAACAGCACGCCGACCATCTCAGCCGCCCGGCCTGGATCGCTTCCGGGGTTGATGACGAACGATTTGACAGGCCCGGAGACCCCTTCGGCAACCGATTCCTTGAAGAAATCGCGGAAATCACGCAATCGTTGCTCCCGGTGTTCTGCTGTCGCCTTCAATGTGGCCATTGATGTGACACTGTGATGTTCGAGCCTGGCCTTCAGGGTAAGGATTGTCTCATCGGTACGTTTCACGCGGAGGCCCGTTTGCCCGGCCTGCTCATACGTCATCCCTATTGCACCGTTCAGCGACGGCCAGGAGTCACCGTAGCCCGGATAAAACAGATCGAACGTTTCGCCGCTCCAGTAGCTCCAGCCGCGCACATCGAATGCTGCCGCATTTGCTTTCCCGTAGATCTCTCCCCATCGAAGTGTGCTTTTCGGAAAGTTTGCATTAATGGGTTTGAACGCCGGGAAGAAAAAATACGAGCTGTTAAAACTCATTTCATGGAAGTCGACGTGTACCTGTGGCATCCACTCTTGATACACTTTGATGCGTGCCTGACTTTCTTTTTGAGTCAGCCACGCCCAATCGCGATTGAGATCGACGTAGTAATGATTCGTCCTGCCTGAGGGCCATTCCTCATTGTGTTCGACGGCATTTCTGTCTTCCACGGGCCGGATCCCGGAACGGGTGGCTTCAAAATTAACGTAGCGTTCATGCCCGTCGGGGTTCAGGAGGGGATCGATGAGAATCACAAGATTCTTCAGGAGGGATGTCACCTCATCATCGGTTCCCGACGCGAGCTGATACATGACATTCATGGCCGCCTCAGAACTCGATGCCTCATTCCCATGCACGCCATACGAGAGCCATGCTATGGCCGGAGAGGATGTGACGATTCTTTCGGCTTCCGCGTCGCCCGTGGTGCGGGGATCGGAGAGTTTCCGGATATTCAATTTGATTTCGTCAAGACGGTTGAGGTTCTCGCTGGAGCTGAAGACGGCAAGATATAATGTTCTGCCTTCGTAGGTCTCCCCGTACGGTATCAGTCGTACGCGGTCGCCGGCCGAGTCGCGAAGCGAAAACAGATATTTTTCAATTCGTCCGTGTGAGGAGTAGCGGGAGCCCAACTCATAGCCCAGGACAGATTGTGGAGACGGAATCCCGGCGCGGTTACGTTGTTGAGAATGCGCAAGGAGACCGAAAAAAAGCATCAGGAATGAAAGGGTTCTCATGAGAAATAGCACAATGCCCCGCATATGGAAATGAATGAATGGTGTAGCCGATCAGCCAAGTTTATATCCTATCTTTCGCAGAAACGTTTTGCGAACCTTGATATCTGCTTCCGTTTCCAGGCCCTGTGATCTCACTCCATCGATCACTCCCATAATAC
>DASYTP010000230.1:0-4503 GCA_036002145.1 Bacteroidota bacterium
AGGGTGAGTGCCAATCCCCGCATGATGAACCGGGAGAAGAGGCCTGCGAACCCGTTGTTGCGCCGGCCGTATGCGACAAAAGCAAAAAACCCTTCCATCACAGTGCTGAAAGGGGTTCTCGATAGCGTGAAATGGCAACTGCCTCGACCGCAATCGTACGCAATCGAATGCGGCAACGGTCTATGGTGTGAGATAGTTGAAATTAATACTCGCTCTCATCTTCAAAGAAAAAGTCTCCATCTGTCGGATAATCCGGCCAAATGTCTTCCATACTTTCATACGGTTCCTCGGCATCCTCCAACTCCTGCAGATTATCGACGACTTCGACCGGGGCACCCGTTCGGATGGCATAGTCAATGAGCTCCTCCTTCGTCGCGGGCCATGGAGCTTCATCGAGATACGAAGCGAGTTCCATCGTCCAAATCATACTATACTCCTCATCTTTTCGTTACCCAAAACGAGAAACAGATTTTGTTATCGATAAGTTCTCCCACACCTGGCAACAAAAACATCCTGCCTGCCTGCATCATTGAGGCAGGAGATTCTTGCGGAAGGCGCCCGGACTTCCACCACCGTCACCGAAGTAGTCGACCGGATTCCTGCACACACCCTTGTTGCGGACCTCATAATGGAGATGTGGTCCGCTGACAAGGCCGGTTTCCCCGCTCTTTCCGATCAAATCTCCCCGGCGCACACGCTGTCCCTCCCGCACGAGAACCTTCGACAGGTGCGCATAGAGCGTTTCATACCCATATCCATGATTGATCGCAACGACGATGCCGTAACCGCCGCCGCTTTCTCCAGCCATTGAGATGACGCCATCACCTGCGGCATGTACCGGCGTACCGACATCGTTCACAATGTCCAGGCCTTCGTGTGTCTTAAAGATCCCCAGCACCGGGTGCATTCTCAAACCGAAGCCGTCCGGGGAATACACACCTTCCATGGGTTTTATTGCGGGGATCGATGCAAAGTATCCTTTGTTGTATTCATACTTGTTGATGATCTCGTCGTAGTTCTGTTGCTGAATCTTGAATTCACCACTAAGATGTTGAAGTGTCGTCATGGTCGAATCCAGGATCTTTGCAGATGCGTCGGCATTGCTGTGCAGTTCCGTATTCGGGAGAGCACCGCCGGTCCCGGCGGATGTGACCTCTTTATCGATTGGAGGCAAAGCGACCCTCAACCGGAGCTCATTTCCCAGCGTGTTCAGCCCTTTTGCCCCGTTCTCCAAAGCATCCATGTGCGATTTGAGCACCGAAAGCTGATCCTGAAGGGCTTTCTCCTGGCGTGTGGATCCGCTAGCCGGCAGAAATAGCCAGAGACCGGTCACGGACACAGCCACGACGACCGTCAGAACCCCCAGTCGCAGCAAGTTCATTTTGTGGAACTTCATGAATTTGTCAGCAGATTGTATTTCGAATTGGCACAAAAGTAAAGAATATTTACTTGTTTGTCAAGGGTTTTTTTCAAAAAAGTGACGGATCACTCAAAGTCGTGCTCAAAGTAATCAATCGCCCTTTCCCCGATATGTTTGGTTTTTTCGGTGATAACGGCCTCCAGCCTTTTTGTGAACTCCTTCGCAGCATCATAACCGTAGTGTTTCAGGAGGTAATTCAGTGCAATAACCTCGCAGATGACAGTAACGTTCTTTCCAGGGAAGATCGGTAGACGAACATGCGGAATCTGGACATCCAGGATACTTATTCCTTCATCATCGAGCCCTGTCCTGGTATAATCCTCGTCCGGTCGCCATTCCATCAGCTCGATGACAATTTCGACTCGTTTTTGAAACCGGATGGCACGAATGCCGAACATACTTCGGACGTCTATCAATCCGAGGCCGCGGATTTCCATAAAATGTTTCACGAGATCGGTTCCGGCTCCCATGAGGATGCCTTCACCTTTTTGAGTTATCATTACAACGTCGTCGGCAACCAACCGATGACCTCGTTCCACGAGATCAAGCGCGATCTCGCTTTTGCCGATACCCGATCTTCCCGTCAACAGCACGCCGATCCCATAGATATCGACGAAGGAGCCATGCACGACTGTTTGCGGTGAAAACTGGTCGTCAAGAAAATCGCTAAGAATATAGATAAACTTCGTCGATTCGAACGACGATTTGAGCACAGGCACCTGGCGCTCGCGCGCCATCGCCAGCATTTCCTCTTCGACGGGGTTATCATTCGTAACGACGACGCAAGGGAGATCGAACTCAAATACCGTTTGCAGCGACTTCAGACGGCGGGGTTTTTCAAGATGCTCGAGATATCGCATCTCGGTATTGCCGAAGATCTGGATGCGGTCGTAGCGGAACAAATCGACATAACCGGCGAGAGCCAGCCCGGGACGGTGAACGTTTTTGTCCTTGATCTCTTTGGCGAAACCGATATCACCGGTGAGGGAAGTAAGCCGAAGCCGATCCCTGTTGGACTCATGCAGGAACCCGACGGTGATGCTGGTCTTTTTCGTCTGCTTCGCTTTGTTCAACTTCATGCTTCTTCCTCTACGGCTGTTACGACAATATCCTCCTTCACCCGCCGCAGTTTCTTCTTGTTCTTGGTGCGAACCTTCGTTTTGTATTTGCTCAGTTGACGCTCGAGCTTATGAAGGGCGAGATCGACCGACTTTTGAAAGGTCTCCGAAGCTTCTTTCGCGGAGAGCACCGCCCCGTTCACATGGAGATTAATCTCCACTCCTTTCACGCTCTGCGCCGAGCGCTCGTAGCTTAAGATGATGTCAACACGACGGATCCCGTCATAAAACTTGTCCAGTTTCTTGACAGAGGCGATTGCATCATCGTGTATTTCTTTTCGGGCACGAAATTTTCTTGCGGTGAAATGGACTTCCATAGGACCCTCCTTTCGATTAAGTGTTGATTACGATTTTGGATGAGCCTGGTGATAGATACGCTTCAACCGATCGAACGTGACGTGAGTATATAGTTGAGTTGTCGATAAACTCTCGTGGCCGAGCAGCTCCTTGACCGCCCGGAGATCTGCTCCGCGATTGAGTAAATGGGTGGCAAACGTATGGCGGAGAACGTGTGGACTCCGTTTCTCGAGCTCCGACACCGAGCCTATGTATTTGTTGACGATCAGGTACACCCCTTTTGCGTACATTCTTCGGCCACGGGACGTGAGGAAGACGGCCTGACGGTCTTGTTCCGGAGTTTCGTTCGAAATCCAGCCGGGCCGGAGTGTGCGATATGCAACAAAGGATTCTCTTGCCTTGCTTCCGAGCGGCACGATCCGCTGTTTGCTTCCTTTGCCGTGAACTTTGACGCTGCCATTGGCTACGTCGATATCGCACAGGTCAAGCCGGATCAACTCTCCCGATCGGATGCCCGTTCCGTAGAGGAGCTCCAGGATCAATCTATCGCGCATCCCGGCAATTGTGCCCGTATCGGGCAATGCCATCATCCGTTCCATCGACGGCTCGTCGAGGAATACCGGGAGCTTCTTTGGAAGCCGCGGCGTCGTCACTGCCAGCGAGGGATTATAGGAGAGCAACTTTTTCCTCAGGAGAAATCTGTACCACGAACGGATGGATGAAAGCTTTCGAGCGATACTCTTCTTTTCGATGCCTTTTTCAACGAGATCGCCGAGGAAGAGCCGTATGGTCAGATGATCGACTTTCTTAAGATCGACAGAGCCGTCGGCGAAGTGGCGACTGAGGAATTCGCAAAATTGGCCGAGATCGTTCTCGTATGCCGAAACGGTGTGAGGGGAGTAATTCCTCTCCGTCCTGACATAGCCGATATATCTCCGTAGAAGATCGTTCATGCTAGTGTTACGAGGCCGCAGCCGTCGCGAGCTCTTCCTTTTCAATTTCCGCTTTGCATGAAGGGCACTTCAGATATTCTCCGCGCTTCTGCGAGAACTTCACCACCATGTACGGCGAACCGCACGTATCGCACGCCTGGCCGATCGGTTTGTCCCACGACGCAAAATCGCACTCGGGATATCTCGAACAACCATAGAAAACGCGTTTGCGTTTCGTCTTCCGTTCGATGAGGTCTCCCGTCGTGCATTTGGGGCATTTGATCCCCATCGAGATCGGCTTGGTGTTCTTGCATTTCGGGTAATTCGAACACCCCAGGAATGTGCCGAACCGGCTGGAGCGTACGATCATCTCACCGTCGCACAGATCGCATTTGAGCCCGACCACGTGCTCAAGTTTCTCCCTGTCTTCCGGAACCGGCCTGGTATTCTTGCATGCCGGGTAGCCGCTGCACGCCATGAATTTTCCGTTCCGGCCCCATTTGGTGACCATGGGTTTGCCGCACAACTCACACAGCTCGTCCGAGATCTGCACCATCGATTTCTTGATCTCGGCAGTGCGTTTTGACACCTTTTCCAGCGAATGGCTGAACGGCAGGAAGAAATCTGCGAGCACGCTCTTGTAATCCCGCTTCCCGGAAGCAATCGTATCCAGTTCCTCTTCCATCATCGCGGTAAATTTCACATTGAAAATATCCGGGAAATTCGCGGTGAGTAT
>DASYTP010000231.1:0-9479 GCA_036002145.1 Bacteroidota bacterium
GAGAGAATGATGAATCGGTACACAACGCACGATAATCACCGGGGGGACAAAATTGAACCGTATCGACTTTCCGAGAAAGCAGTCGTCTACATCGAAGATATTGAGGAGGAGACAAGTGAAGTTCCCTCCTCCGGCCACCCCCGCCTTAATCAATTTCAGATGATGTTTCGACCGCTCGTTCTGCCCGTGGTTGTCGGAACGCCTGTGGACTTCCCAAACAATGATAACTTATATCATAACGTCTTTTCTTATTCGGAACCGAGGGAGTTCGATCTTGGCCGTTATCCCACCGGTGAAAAGAAGACGGTGGTGTTCGATAAACCGGGAGTTGTGAAAGTCTATTGCGATATTCACTCCTACATGTACGCAACGATACTGGTATTGAAAAATCACTACTATGCTGTTCCCGATGATGACGGTAATTTTGCGATCCGTGACGTTCCCGCAGGACCTCATGAGCTGGTGTTCTGGTACGGACGGAAAGCCATGACTACGAGGAAAGTAGTTCTCAAAGGCAACAGCGTTTCAAACGAAGAGTTTTCGTATTGAGAAGATGACACATTTGCCGAGAGCGGAATCGAGAGATGTTCTATAGTCGAATTTCCCGGATAAAAGTTGCCGGCGTAATCCTGGCCGGCCTTTCCCTGGTGCCGGCGAGCGCACAGTTGAAAGTCTCCGGGCAGGCATCGACGGCATTCGTCAGATCCGGCAGGGGACCTTCACAGTACGTCTACAATGAAGGGCGCGAAACGTTTGACTGGCGTTTGGATATTTTTGCCGATGCTCTCCTGTCCGAGAACATTACGCTGCTAAGTAACTTTCGGATGCTGCAGGATGAAATCCCCCATATTGATCTGATTGCTCTGAGGATTTCCGACGTCGCATCGACAGGGATCACCGCGGAGGTGGGTGAAATTGATATTCCTTTTGGAAACCTGGGACAACGCAGGTTTCCCAAGACAAATCCTTTTCTGGGTCTTCCGTTGATCCGCGAGCACAGGACGACGCTTCGCAGCTCCGACTACGAGTTGTGGCTCGCCGATTCCCGGTACACGTCCGCGGGCAACGGTGTGCGCATTCTGGATCAGGGATTGTACGATCTTGGAATTAAAGCCGGCGCGTCGGCCGGCGCTTTCGATTTTTACGCCGCGATCACGAACGGCATGCTCAGTGCTGCGAGCGGTTACTACCAGGGCGGCTTGAACGCACACCATGGATTTGGAAAAACCTTCCGTATTGCAATGACCCCCGTAATAGGGTTGACGGTCGGTGCTTCCTATGCGTTCGGACCCTTCATGAGTGACGCTGCCTATTACGGATATCCTGCTACCACGTACCGTGACCCCGCAGAACATCTCCAGCAAATTATCGGTGGAGACGTGGATTTCAGCTACGAACACTTCACGTTCTACGGCGAGTTAGCTCATAATGTCTGGAACCTTGCCGACAGTTACGGTTCCGATTTGAGTGTCACGGGATATTCTCTTGAGGGAAGTTACACTTTTGCCCCGAGGTTTTCCGTGGCTGCCCGTGTGGGAGTGTTGAGGTTTAGCACGATAACCACGACGCTCGTTCAGCGTGACTCGTTGCCCGCACTCTATACCGGTGGGTGGGACAATGACCATGTCAGGCTGGAAGGAGCACTGGGCTATCGCTTTACCCGGGAAGTAGCATTCAAGATCGTTTACGAGCTGAACGAAGAAGTGAGTCTCGCCTCCGATCCGGCTGACAACGTGTTCGCTGTTCAAGTTGTGGCGACGTTTTGATTCGGTGATGAATGAGGTTTCGCAACAAAATATTGCTGGCAATATGGAGTGTGGTGCTCGCGCTGGTCATTATTACGTATGTCATTATCAACTATTGGATGCGTTCACAAACCCAGGCTCGTGCGGCACAGGAGCTCCTCAGCAATTACAGAACGATTGTCGAGCTCAATGCACTGCGTGATGAGGAGATTACGAAGTCGTGCCAGATTGTCGCGGAAACTCCCCGGCTTAAAGCCGTCGTGGAGCTCGGAGATGAAAATACTGCGCTGCAGCTCTCGAAAGAACTGATGCAGAATACCTCCATGGATCTTTTTGTGTTGACAACCACACAAGGTCGTCCCCTGGTCCGGTTTGTCCAGGGTGAGGAGAGGAAGTTTTCATCGACGGGATTGGTGCCGGATTCCCTTGAACTCATCCGAACCACATCGACGAAAGTCTGGAACATGGGAACGACGGCTTACCGGTGCGCAACCGCCCCGATTATTATCGGGACCGATGTCGTTGGAGCCCTGACAATCGGATTTGCCATCAATGAAGCCGATATCCAGACGGTACGTTCGATGACGAACAGTGAAATCTGTCTGCTCGTTGGTAACACGCCGGTCATCACTTCATTCACGAGGGAGGAGAGCGGGGAAATAGACGATTGGATCCGGACACATATTGAAGCCATGGGCCGTCAGGATCCGAAAGAACCGGAGGTGATCAGAATTGCGACATCCGCCGGTCTGTACGAAGCAGTCCTCTGTGCGTTAGGCGAGCCACTGCCGGCATCGCATCGGATCTCGTTTCTGATTTTTAGATCCGTCGATCGGGAAGTTCAGGCAGCCCTTAAGCCGGTGATAGAAAGCTTCATCATTCTTTCCATCATGGTTCTGATCATCACGGCGGTGATCGGGTTCATTATTTCAAGGGGAATCACGCGGCCGATTGCCGGGCTGGTCCAGGGCATTTCCGAAGTGAGCCGGGGCAATTACGACTACCGGATAAACGTCGGAGGCGGCGAAGAGTTGACGTTTCTTGCCCGCAGATTTGAAGAAATGAGCTATGCCCTCAAGGAAAAAGTGCGCCAGCTGGCGGAACAGAATGCGGAGCTCGAGAACGCGCTGCATAGGCTCAAGGAGACGCAGCAGGAACTCGTCAAGTCCGAACGTCTTGCAGCGACGGGCAAGCTTACAGCACAGTTGTCGCATGAGATAAATAATCCCGTTCATAATATCCAGAGTTGCCTGCAGACAGTTTTGAAGCGCATGCCTCGCGCGGGCCCTGAGCGTGAATTACTCGACGTCGCGTACGAGGAGATTGAACGTCTTGCCAGGCTCACGCAGCAACTGTTGCAGGTGTACCGCACCTCTCTGGTCGAGGAAGTGCGTGTGCCCGTGTGTCTGAACGACGTTCTCCGGGAAGTCATTTCTCTCTCCTCCGAGTCATTTCGCGAGAGGAACATCGTCATCAAAACGAATCTTGATGCGACCGTTCCGCCGGTTGTCGGTTCTCCCGATAAGCTGAAACAGGTGTTTCTCAATCTGTTTCTCAATGCGAAGGATGCGATGCCCCGCGGGGGCACGCTCTCCGCCGAAACGGTCCGCGTGAACGGGAAAGTTGTCGTGAGCATCTCCGACACCGGGGTAGGGATTCCGAAAGAGAATATCCACCGGATTTTTGACGCGTTCTTCACGACCAAGAGTAAAGTGAGCGGCGTCGGGCTCGGCCTTGCAGTGACGTACGGGATCATCAAACAGCACGACGGCACGATCACGGTGAAGAGCAGCGTCGGGGCGGGAACGCTGTTCACTCTAACGTTCCCCGCACGAACGGAGACGGCTGAAAGCGTATGACACAGATGCAGCTTCCCATCCTGATCGTGGATGACGACAAAGCCTTCCGCGTCGCGACAATGGCTCTCCTGCGGGACGAAGGCTACAACGTCCGGCTGGCAAAAAATGCAGACGAGGCAAAACTAGTTATTGAGTCTGAAAAATTCGATTTGATCGTTACCGATCTCGTGATGGAAGGGACGAACGGAATCGAGCTCCTCCAGTTCATCAAGCGAAAATTGCCTGAAGCGACCGTGATCATGGTGACCGGATTCGGCTCGATTCAAACTGCGGTGGAGGCAATGCAGCACGGCGCCTATGATTATCTCCTGAAGCCGTGCAATAATGAAGAACTGCTGATCAAGATCCGGCGTGCCGTCGACGAACGGTCACGTTCGAAAGAACTGGAGCGTCTGCGCTCGATGCTTGTTTCAGAGGCGAATTTCTCGAACATCATCAGCCGGAACGAGAAAATGAAACAGGTCTTCAAGCTTGTTCAACAGGTCGCAGAAACAGACGTCACGGTGCTCGTGCTCGGTGAAACGGGAACAGGAAAAGAGCTCGTCGCAAAAGCAATTCACTTCAACAGCCAGCGAAGGGACATGCCGTTTATCGCCGTGCAATGTTCGGCCATCCCCGAGTCGCTGCTTGAAAGCGAGCTCTTCGGTTACGAGAAGGGAGCGTTCACCGGGGCTACGCGCCAGTACTGCGGAAAATTCGAAGAGGCAAACGGAGGCACCGTCTTCCTCGATGAGATCGCGGATATTCCCCTCAACGTTCAGACGAAACTGCTGCGCGTATTGCAGGAAAAGCAGTTTAACCGGCTGGGAGGCAACGTGTCGCTGAAAGTCGACGTGCGTATCGTGGCTGCGACGCATCGTAATCTCGAAGGGATGGTGGCCGAAGGGAAGTTCCGCGAGGATTTATTCTACCGGCTCAATGTATTTCCGATTCACCTGCCGCCGTTACGCGATCGCCTCGACGACATTCCGCTCCTCGCCGAACATCTGCTCGTGAAACACCAGTCGCTCTCGCGGCATCAGATCAAAGGTTTTGCCCCTTCGGTGATTCACGATATGATGAACTACGATTGGCGCGGCAACGTCCGGGAGCTTGAAAACCTCATCAAGCGGGCGATCATTACGACGGAAGGCGAGTGCATCACGGCTCTTGATTTCGCGGCCCGGTCGGGGATGGCCTCGAATAAAGACATTCTTGAATCGGCGGCAGAGACGAGACTTCCGTATAAAGAGTACCTCGATAACATTGTTCGCGATGCCGAGCAAAAGTATCTTGTCAGGGTGCTCAAAGAATGTAAAGGTAATCTCAACCAGGTTGCGAGAATCATGGATGTCGATCGCAAGACGATTTATCGCAAGATAGAGGATTATAAGATCGACGTTGCACAATTCAAAGGGTAGCAGTCGCAAGGCCCCCCATTCTCAATTACTAGGCCCACCGGTCTTTCCCTTCATCACTCTTGTTCCACGATTGTCTCAGAACATTGTCGAACTGTGGCGCGCAATCCACAACCACAGGTCAACGTCGTGAGATAACGGATTTTGCCATTATTTCTCAATGTATTTCTTTCTTTAATGTGGCATGGTAGTTGTGTTAAGAGGGGGGAGTTATCGCAATCCAACATCCATATTTAAGAAAGGAAGTCTTACAATGGAACAATTCAAACGCGTTCATTTGATTCTGTTCTTCATGCTCTCGATCATCGGCGCACTCTTCGGTCAGGCGCCCCCGCGGGAGCTTGAAGGCCGGTTCATCGACGACGATCATCTCGTCGAGCTGCGTTGGGATGATCCCGATGATCAACATCCGATGTTCTATAACGTCTACCGTAAGGCTGTCGACGAAACATCGTTTCACGTGATCAGCACGCCTGCCGACGACCGGTTTGACGACCAGCATATCACTTCAAACTCGACATATGCCTACTACGTCACGGCGGTCTATGTCGGAAACTTGGAGAGCGCTCCCACGAATACAATAGGTATCTCCACATCACCAGATTCATTGGAAGATTCCAATGACGTTGCAATCCATTTTACAACCTCACCTGTGCCTTTCTCATTGCTGGGCCAGACCTATTCATACGATGCCCACGCTGAGACCTCTCCGGCGGGGATGAGTATTTGCTTTTCACTTGAGGAAGGGCCGCCCGGGATGACGATCAATCCTTCAACGGGCCTCATTCAGTGGACTCCAACGTCGCTCGGCGTGTTTGAAGTCGAGATTGAGGCGAGAGTGTGTTCAGGCAGCGGGGAAGATGAGGCTGAACAGAGGTTTCACGTTATGGTGACGTCGGAATCTCCCGGACAGATCGTGGGTACGGTACGGGAGACCTCCGGCCACTCGATTCCTCACGCAAAAATCAAAATCTTCGATGTGTCGGCGGGTGTGTTTATCCTGCGAACATTCACCGACAGCGCGGGTCATTACACATTTCCCATCGTGAATCCCGGATCGTATTTCGTGCGGGCCCATCCCGAAGAAGGGGACTTTGAAGATCAATGGTTCGACGGGGTGAAGCGGATGGAGGATGCGACGCCTGTGACAGTTGACGCGGCGGAAACGATCACGGTGGACTTCACCCTACATCACGAAAACGAGATTGAACGGGATTTTCATCTTTCGGGCACCGTAAGAGACACGATGAATGCTCCGATCGCCGGCGCACGCGTCTTTGCATTCCGGCAGGAGGACAATGATGACTTCGACGATCTGTTCGATGATCATCAAGAAGGCCATCGCCGCCGTCACGATCACGATCGTACAGCCCTCAGCGACAGCGACGGCAACTACCTCCTTACTCTCCGCGGCGGTTTGTACATTGTGGGCGCTAAAAAGGAAGGCTACTCAACGCAGTTCTGGGATCATCAGCCCTCTCCCCTCGAAGCAAATGTCATCGGACTCCATCAAGATACAACGAATATCAATTTCGATCTGATTTCCACGCCTGCCGGGAACGGGTCGATCTCCGGGTACATTCGATCTGCGCTCGACAGCACCGGACTGGAGAGTCATGTGATCGGATTCCAGCAAGACGCAGCCGGGGGGTTTACCGGCGTCAAGGCATTTGCAGAGAGCGATTCGACCGGCGCGTATTCACTTCATCATTTGCCGGACGGATCTTACATTGTTCTCGCCAAAGATGGCCATGATTTTATTCCGACGTTCTACTCCGTCACAGGCGGATCGCCTCTGATAAGCGATGCTTCGCCGGTTCTTGTAAACGGGAACGCCGTGATGAACATCGATATTTTTGTTCAACCCGATTCATCGGAGGGGTTAAATGCCGTCGAAGGCGAAGTGGAATCTGAATCGGGTGGAACTGCAATGTCGAAAGAGACATCGAGTCCGCTCGGCGGAGTGCTGGTCACGCTCCTTGGCCGGAGCGCACAGGCCATAGGAGCAGCAATTACAGGCGCCGATGGCAGCTATCACATCCTGGGGCTTTCGCCCGGGACGTATACCGCTGTGTTCCAGAAGCCGGGGAGTTCGACGGCTATACGCCAGACAAGTGTTTTCTACATTGCAAATGCGCCTGGCACTGCAACACTCGATGCGCGATTGGAGTATGCTTCCAATGTCGAAGTTGAAAAGGCTCTGACCATTCGCGAGAACTGGAATCTGGTTTCTGTTCCGGTTACGGTATTGGATTATGCGCGTTCGACAATATTTCCCGACGCCATTTCCGGAGCATTTGCCTACCGGGGAAGCTACACCTCGGTCGGCATGTTGGAAAATGGGGAAGGATACTGGATGAAATTTCCCGCGACTCAGAACTCCACTATCCTCGTTCACGGTCTGCCTCTCTTAAGCAGAATCGTCGACGTTCAGCCCGGCTGGAATCTTGTCGGATCGGTGAGTACTTCTGTTCCTGTGAGCGGGGTAGCGAGTATTCCTGCCGGCACGGTCACATCGCAATTTTTCGGGTATCAAGGTTCCTATGTTCCCGCCGATGTCATTGAGCCGGGAAAGGGATACTGGGTGAAGGTCTCATCGGCATGTAAGCTTGTGCTGTCCGGAGATGCCGCAATGAATGGAGCCGCAGAATTGATACGCGTCGTTCCTACTACCGAGATGCCGCCTGATCCTCCCGACGGCAGCCAGCCGGTGCGGCAAACCGTCCCCTTGCGCTTTGCCCTCGAACAGAATTATCCGAATCCGTTCAATCCGGTAACGACACTTCGGTTCGCCTTGCCTGCAACTTCCGTCGTGACACTGAGTGTCTATAACGTCGTCGGGCAGCAGACGGCGACACTCCTGGATCGAAAGGAAATGGCGGCGGGATTCGCCGAAGTGACTTTCGACGCATCAAACCTGCCGAGCGGCTTATACTTCTACAGAATCTCGGCCCGTACCCTATCGTCGAGCGGGGGCTCCGGGCAAACATTCAGCCGCGTAGAGAAAATGATGCTCTTGAAGTGAGCACATGGCTTCGGGGGTAGAAAGGCATGAACGTTTGGTAACGGTTCATGCCTTTCTCTTTTTCGATCATTGATCCTCGATCCTGGATCCTGGATCTTGGATCACGGCTGTCCGGTTAACGAAGTCATCGATCGCTGTAACTGATTCAGATACAATGAAGTAGACATTTTTTCCGTTAGCGGAGATTTGAATTCCATTGTATCTTCCATGGTGAAAATAATTTCACATACCATCACCATGGAAGGACAATGGCATGAATTTTGGTAGAACAGTCTTCTCGCAAGTTTTGGATTATCTTCCTGAACATATGTTTCGACGTGCGGTCGCTCGTTATCACGGAGATCGCCGTGTGCGTCGCTTCTCCTGCTGGCAACAGTTCTTATGTATGGCATTCGCTCAGCTTACGTATCGTGAGAGCCTTCGTGATATTGAAGCATGTTCGCGTTCATTAGGTAGTGCGCTTTACCATAACGGGTTGACCGCTGATGTCCCTCATTCTACCTTGGCTGACGCCAACAAAAATCGACCATGGCAGATCTATCGTGATCTTGCCCTTGATCTCATCGAACAGGCACGGGTGCTCTATCGTGACGACAAGCTCGCGCTTGCCGAGTTCGATGGCGTCATTTATGCCTTTGATGCCACGATCATCGAGCTCTGTCTTACACTCTTCCCCTGGGCAAAAGCAAATGTCTATCAACGCACCCGTGCCGGAATTAAGCTTCACACTCTTTATGCCGTCCAGGCGCAACTTCCTGTCTATGTGCAAGTTACAGCTGCCAATGTGAACGAGACCCGCATGATCGAACAGCTCAATATCGAGTCCGGGGCCTATTATATCTTCGACCGAGGGCTTATCAACCTTAGTCAGTTGCGACGGATCGACCAACAAGCAGCCTATTTCGTCATCCGTGCCAAAGAGAGCCTGCGTTATCACCGCGTCTACTCTCGTCCCTCAAACAAACTCGAAGGGATCCGTGTAGACCAAAACATAGTTCTGGATGTCCCACGCTCTCGCAGGCAGTACCCTGATCTGCTCCGGCGTATTCGATTCTTCGATACACAACAGCAACGATCTCTCATCTTCCTGACCAACAACTTCACTCTCCAAGCCCTTACGATCGCAGACTTGTACAAATCGCGTTGGCAAATTGAGCTCTTCTTCCGCTGGATCAAACAACATCTTCGTATCAAATCCTTCTACGGAACAAGTCCCAATGCAGTCCATACACAGATCTGGATAGCGATTACCGTCTATGTTCTCATCGCAATTTTGAAGAAGCGTCTGCACCTCGATAAAACTTCACTCTACACAATCCTACAGATTTTGAGTATAACCCTTTTTCAGAAAGAACCTATTTATGAAGTACTTACAGCAACTCACTACCATTTGGCAACCCCCTGTCCCTCTAACCAATTGAAATTGTTTGACTTTTAACCGGACACTCGTGAT
>DASYTP010000232.1:0-7261 GCA_036002145.1 Bacteroidota bacterium
AAGGCAGCAAAAGAACTGGGCTACGATTTCAGCGGAGTCGATGCACCGAAGAATGAAAAGGACTTTTACGGCTTACGCTATGCAGAGTTCGTCGTGCCGCTCGTCAAAGCCGTCCAGGAGCTGGTCAGCCAGAACAAGGAACTAAGAACAAAGAACGAAGAGCTCTCAGTGAGAAATGAGGATGTTGCCGGCCGGCTGACGAAGTTGGAGGCACTTGTAAAGGTACTGGCATCAGAAAAGAAAAGCGCCGTGAGTAATTTAATGGGAGAATTGAAGTGAAACAACGTGGAAAATCGAATTTCCCGATTAGAATCTTACCACAGCGCCTCAGATAGGGTTGATCGCCCAGGAAAAACACAAATCATCAGGTGAGTTAAAATGAAAACAAGATTATGTGAGCTCGCAGTGATTTTTCTCGTTGCGAGTAGTATGCTAGACGGTCAATCTGTCACACACCCGTGGTTCGTCATTGACCGCGGCGGGGGTAAATCCACAGCCGGCAGCCTGACGCTTCGAACTTCCATCGGTCAGCCGGCGACACAATCAGGCGGCTCGGGAGGTCTCAGCCTCGAATCGGGTTACATTCCCATTATGCGTAAACTTTCAGGGACATCGACAATTTTTGATTTTCATGCGGAAGATACATGGAATTTGCTTTCGGTCCCGCTCAGGGTCGAGGATTTCAGGAAAACCTCACTCTATCCAACGGCGACCTCCGAGGCCTTTGCCTACTCCGGAGCATACCAGCAGCGAGACACATTGAAAAACCTTTCAGGTTACTGGATGAAATTTTCCGCCCCCTGGATCGTCCAGTTTTCCGGTACGGCATTTTCGACGGACACACTGGATGTCACCAATGGCTGGAACATGATCGGCTGTTTATCCTATCCGGTCCTCCTCTCAGGCATCACCCCCATCCCTCCCACAACCATTTCCTCAAATTATTTTGGCTATTCAGGAGCATCGGGCTATTTCATCGAAGACACGTTGAAGCCAACGCGGGCATACTGGATCAAAGTCAACAACACGGGAAAGCTCGAGATGACTTCCGGCTCCGTGCTGAGCTCGCCTTCGTTGGCGTCGTCCAGCGCCATCCGACCGCGCGTCGGCGGATTGGAAAAACCGGAAGCCACTGACAACATGAGTATGCTTATCTTCCGCGATGCGCAAGGTCGGGAACGTACGCTGTATTTCTCAACTACTGGCGTCGACCTCGACTTACCCAGCTATGAACTCCCACCGGCGTCTCCTTCGTTCGATGCTCGTTATTCCACCAATCGAATGGTGGAAGTGGCCGAGCAAGGCACTTCGAAGGAGGTTGCGATTCACATCTCAGAGGCAGAATATCCGCTAACCATCTCATGGAAAAACGCGAGTGAAGCGTCTCTGCTTGTGGATAAGACGCTTGTTCCAATCGAGGGAACCGGAGAGACTCAGATTCTTACCGAAACATCAACGATCAAACTCAAACTGGATCGGTCCGGGGACACTGAAATTCCGAAAGAGTTTGCGTTACATCAGAACTATCCGAACCCGTTCAATCCGGTAACGGTTATTCGTTATCAGTTACCCGTTAATAGTTTTGTGAATCTTACAGTGTATAATGCGATCGGGCAGGAGGTGGCGGTATTGGTAAATGGAATGCAAGAGGCGGGATACAAGTCGGTGGACTGGGATGCGTTTGGATCCACCAGCGGAGTCTATATGTACAGGCTTGTTGCCGGATCGTTTACTGAAATGAGGAAGATGATTATCCTCAAGTAAAGAACTCGGTTACAATTTTAGCGGTGTCGACGCCCCGAGGAACGAAAAGGACTTCTACGGCTTACGCTATGCAACGTTCGTTGTCCCGCTCGTGAAAGCCGTGCAGGAGCTGGTCAAAGAAAACAAGGATCTCCTAACGAAGAATGATGAGATGAATAAGCGATTGACGAAGTTGGAGGCAATGCTGATGGGGCTGCCTGTCGCAGAGGAGCGGCCCTGAGGAGGCAAACCGCTCAAGCGGTTTCGGTTTCCTCGCTCTTCTTATGAACCCACGCTTTCAGCCCACGGCTTCAGCCGTGGGTAAAAAAAAATAAATGATAGCCAAACCGTTTCAACGGTTTAACGAACCGGGGATGGCTTTGACCACGATTTAAGCCTGCCTCGGTTTGTCGAAGTGTAAAACCGCTCAATCGGTATCGGTTTCCTCGCTCCTTTTTGTGAACCCACGAATGAAGTCGTGGGCTGGGCTGGGCGGGCGTAACTCCGTTTCTCCCCTGCTCCCCCACCACAAATTGATATTCCCTCCGCCAATTTCTATGTTGAAGGGGTTGGAGTTAAGGTTCGAGAATGAGCAACGAGAAATACTTTCTTATGCTTGTGCGATTCACATTCAAACCCACAAGGTGATCAGATGCATGCAGCAAGCAAGGTCGTTCGGGCAACTTGCGTAATCGTTGGGATGTTTTTGTGGAATATGAGTCCCTCGCTCGCTCAAACCACGTTTCAGAAGGTATACGGAGGCGTTGCCGATGACTTTGGCGGATACGCTGTCGAGCAGACTTCCGACGGCGGATACATCATCGCAGGCCATTCGTTCTTCGGCGATGACGGCCAGGCTTACCTCATCAAGACAAACTCCCGGGGACATACGCTCTGGACACGAACGTACGGTGGAACCGAGGATGAGCTGGCCTGGAGTGTCCAACAAACTTCCGACGACGGATATATCGTCACGGGTTATACGTGGTCCTTCGGCGCCGGCAACTACGATCGGTACCTCATCAAGACAAATTCCCTGGGGGACACACTCTGGACACGGACATACGGCGGCGCCGACTTTGATGAGTGCTATTCTGTGCGGCAGACTTCCGACAACGGATACATCCTCACGAGCTATACGTACTCCTTCGGTTCGAGCGGCGCGGATGTGTATCTCATCAAGACAGATCATCATGGCGATTTTTCGATTATCACCACCGTCGCTGTGCTCAATCAATGGAACCTGCTTTCCGGCCCAGTCACCGCGAGCGATTACAGAAAAACGACACTTTTTCCGGCTGCCGTCTCGAACGCGTTTGCGTATGCCGGAAGCTATGGAATCAAAGATACGCTGCGCAACGGTGTCGGCTATTGGCTGAAGTTTGACGCAGACCAGAACCTTTCGGTGAGCGGCGGTGCAATCACAGACGACTCCATTGAGGTTCAACAGGGATAGAACATGATCGGTTCTATCAGTACAGCTATTGCGGCAGGATCGATCGGATCGATCCCTCCCGGTATCATGACATCGGAATTGTACGGATACAACGGTGCGTACTTTGTTACAGATAGTATCCACGCCGGATATGGATACTGGATTAAAACGTCTCAGGATGGCAAGCTCATTTTGTCATCGTCTTCGCCGGCGCAAACCAACAGGATTCATATCGTTCGAACGACAGATTTGCCACCGTCTGCCCCGCCGGATCACTTATCGAATTCAGGCTCGTCGCGGCCGATGGTATTCGAGCTCTTTCAGAACTATCCAAATCCGTTCAATCCCGGGACAAGCATAAAGTACGTTCTTCCCAAATCAGCATGGGTTTCTTTGAAGGTGTTTAATATGCTCGGGGAGGAAATTGCGACACTTGTCGAGGGAATTGAGGATGCCGGATATCATCAAGTCGAGTGGGATGCGAGTGGTCAGTCGAGCGGGGTGTTCTATTATCGACTCAAATCAGATTCCTTCGTTGAAACGAGGAAGTTGGTCTTGCTTAAATAGTATCACCACGATCGGCGTTCTGGCCATCTGTAAGCCCCCGGTACTTCTCCTCCCGCACCATCCGCTTTACCTCCATCTCTGCTCGTCAAGGTCTCAAACCGCTAACGCGGTTTCGCTTTCATCGCCCTGTTTGTAATCCCACGTCCGAAGTCGTTGGCAGGGTTCAGGATCCCGGATTCGTGGGGGATGATCCGAGCCGCGTCACAGTTCTTTGTTACTGAATTTTAGTATATTCGAGCTGGTCCGTACCACACACATAGGAGTTTACGATGAAGCGCCTTGTAAACATTCTTGCACTCCTCATGCTCACTCCCACTGTATATGTACACGGCCAGTCTCCGGGTTCAACACCCTCCGCGTCACTGCCTTTAACGATTTCGTACAAAGGATTCCTCCGGACATCACAGTCAACACCCGCTCCCGATGGGAATTATACTCTGCAATTCGATTTATTTGATTCGCTATCAGGCGGGTTCACGCATTGGCAGGAGATACAGAACTCAGTTGCCGTCAACCATGGGACGTTTAGCGTAGCTATCGGATCAAACCAATCGTTGGCGTATATTTCTTTCTTGGAAAAGTCCCATCTGGAAGTTAAAGCGTTGGATGGACCTGCCGGACTTTCGTATCCGTTTACGTTCTCACCGCGCTCGGAGATCGCCAGTGCCCCTAATTCACTTGCGCCCTGGGTGAGGACTGAGGCAGGAGAAATTTATTATGCCGGGAGCGGCAACGTCGGTATTGGTATGTCGGGGCCATCTGGTAAGTTCAGCGCTGGTGCTGCAGAGTTTAACGGTAACGTCGCCATCGGAACGGATAGCCCGGGAGAGCGCCTTACGATCGCCGGCTCCATGGAAATTGGGACAAGCGCCGGTGATTACAGGCATCTTCGTATCGGCGGAGGCAACTCCTCCGGATTCCTCTACGGGAGCTACGCGGCACACGGTGACGGAATCCAGATGGGGTACAATTGTTATTTTGACGCCACAGGAAACCAGGTCATACCGAATATTGGTGGTGCGACGAGCCGTCTCTCGTTGGGTTATGGGCGTATCGGTTTGTGGATTGGTGGCGTTAATCACAGTCCAAACGCCCCGGGGATTGTTATTTCTGATATAGGACGTGTCGGAATCGGGACATACACTCCCGGATACTTACTTCAAGTCGGCGGTGGTGGAGACGGAACACAAGCCCGCGCAAATACCTGGAGCACTTTCTCAGATCGAAGGTTTAAGAGGAACATTACTCAAATAGACGACGCGCTCGGAGAGGTGCTGCTTCTCCGCGGGATCAAATTCAACTGGATCAAGAGTGGAGAGGCATCAACGGGTTTTATCGCACAAGAAGTGGAAAAGGTGCTGCCGGAAGTCGTTTCCATGGATGGGAGCGGATACGAATCGATGGATTATTCGAAACTCGCGCCGGTCCTTGTCGAAGCGATCAAAGCGCAGCAAAAGAAAATCGAAGCGCTGAAAAAAATAGTGAAGCAATTGACGATTGAGCATCATTAAGGAGATGGCCATGAAAAACTATTTTGTGTTATTCGCATTTTTTGTGACGACCTTGAGCACCATCGCCTACAATCAGGAGCGAAAGCCATTTCTCAAAGAGAATAACCCAATGATCCGTCCGCAGGCTGCTGCATCGTTTCCGAGAACGATGTCGTATCAAGGGTTGTTGATCACGTCGAAGGGACTCCCTGCGCCAAACGGGGGCTACGATCTACAATTCGATTTATATGACTCTTTGACGGGTGGATCTTCGCAATGGACGGAGATACACATCGCGGTGCCAGTCCAGCAAGGATCGTTCAGCGTAATTCTCGGATCAACGACTCCACTGAGCGTTGACTTCAACAGGAAACTGTACGCTGAGGTAAGAACGCTCAATGGGCCGACCGGCCCTTCATACCCATTTACGTTCTCGCCGAGGACGGAGCTCGCAAGCGCTCCCTACTCGCTTGGACCCTGGATAACTTCGCCGATTGGAGATATTTATACCTGGGACAAGGTTGGTATCGGGACGTCGACTCCCAACAGTGCACTCACCGTCGTGGGTAATAGCGCCTTTTTTGCCGGGGTTGGCATTGGTACGGCCACTCCGGGAGAACGCCTCACGGTTGCCGGCTCGATGGAGATCGGGACAGGCGCTGGAGACTATCAGCATCTTCGTATCGGCGGTGGAAACTCGTCGGGATTCCTCTACGGCAGCTATGCAAAGTATGGTGACGGAATACACCTGGGGTACAATTATTACGCTGATGCAGCAGGGAACGGAGTAATCGCAAATGCCGGCGGCGCGGCAAGCCGCCTGTCATTGGGATACGGATATATCGGGTTGTATGTCGGTGCTGTGAACGGTGATCCTTATTATCCCAGTGTATATATCAACGGTGGAGGCGAGGTGGGGATCGGCACGGATGCTCCGGGGTACCGCCTCCAGGTCGGCAACAGCGGAGACGGGTCGCAAGCCCGGGCAAATGCCTGGAATACGTTTTCCGATCGGAGGTTGAAGAAGAATATTCGTCAGATCGATAATGCCCTTGAAAAAGTCATGCGCCTTCGCGGGGTCAATTTCACCTGGGTCAAGAGTGGAGAACCTTCCATCGGCTTTATCGCGCAGGAAGTGGAGGAAGTGCTTCCGGACATTGTCTCCACGGATCGCGCCGGATATAAATCCTTGGACTACGGGAAAATCACGCCCCTCCTCGTCGAGGCGATTAAACAGCAGCAAAAAGAAATTGAAGAGCTTGAAAAGCTGGCGAAGTCCCTTGGCTCGGAAAAGATCCGCCTCGGAGAAAAATCGCTGGGGGAATTGAAGTGAGGGGGTCACCAGCCCCCCGGCACCAGCACCAGCCCACGGCTTCAGCCGTGGGAATAAAAAACGAACGCACGAGGCAAACCGTTTTAACGGTTTCCGAAAGGTAGGCACGCATGGCCCTCCCTGTCAACACCGATCGGTGTTTGCCGAGGAGTCAAACCGCTAAAGCGGTTGCGGCTTCTGATTTCTGATTCCTGTAATCCCACGACTGAAGTCGTGGGCTGGGCTGCGTTTGGGGCAGGGCTGTGCTTCGTCAAGGTCGCATGGCGATCCCCGAGACCGGCCGGTGAAAAAGATGAATAACTTTCTCTTAATTTCATAACTAAGTTAAGGATCGATGATTCGTGGAGCATCAAAAGACGACGCAGCATTAACATAGCCCACGGCTTCAGCCGTGGGTAACAAAAACAACGAAACATCAGAAAGGGAGGCAGGCATGTCACATTCACTTGTGAAGGTGTACATTCATTATGTGTGGGCAACAAAAAGGAGAGAACGCATGCTGATGGGCGATGCCCGTTCGGCAGTAAGAGACCACATGAGCGATTACGCCGCAGAAAACAGAATCGAGCTGCACGCACTTAATGTTCAGCCCGAACATGTTCATCTTTCAGTCAGGTTGTCGCACGATCAAAGGATTGAAGATATTTCAAAGCTGCTCAAAGGAGAATCATCCCACTGGATAAACCAGAATGA
>DASYTP010000233.1:0-5338 GCA_036002145.1 Bacteroidota bacterium
TCATCGGCATTATTTACGGTGCACTTGTCTCGATGGTCCAAACCGATATCAAGAAACTCGTCGCATACTCTTCGGTCAGCCATCTCGGTTTTGTAGTCCTCGGAATATTCGCTTTGACCGAGGAAGGGGTCCAGGGCAGCATCCTTCAAATGATCAACCACGGGCTTTCAACGGGTGCACTGTTTTTGATTGTCGGTATGATCTACGATCGTCGGCACACGAGGCTGATCTCAGATTTCGGCGGACTTGCGAAGGTGATGCCGCTGATGTCGACGATATTCCTGATCGTTTCGCTCTCCTCCATCGGTTTGCCGGGGCTGAACGGATTCGTGGGCGAGTTTTTGATTCTGCTCGGGTCCTTTCACTCGGCGCACATTAGTCAATGGTTCGCGATGCTTGCCGCGACGGGGGTCATCTTCGCCGCAGTTTATCTTTTGTGGATGTATCAGCGCGTTATCTTCGGCAAAGTCACGAATCCCGCAAACCAGAGTCTGGTCGACCTGTCAGTCAGAGAACTGGTGGTTCTTGTACCGATTATCGTGTTCATCGTGTGGATAGGAGTGTATCCGGGGACATTCCTCAAAGCATCTGCCGCAAAAACAAAGCAGGTTATCACCGTCATCCAGTCATTTCGCGCGCCTGCCGTGGCATCAACCAGGGACGAACAACCCCAGCGCTCTAAATGATTCGTCGCCATGGATTCCGTGTAATTACGTTCGCTTTTCTGCTCACCCTTGCCTTTGCGTCTCCCGGACATGCCGATGATGGGCACCATATCCCCATCAATCCGTGGATGATATCACCGTTCGTTCTCTTGTTGCTCTCCATCGCGATTATCCCCTTCATCAACAAGCATTGGTGGGAAAAAAGGTATCCATTTGTAACTCTCGGCCTCGGTGCGATTTCCATCGTGTATTATCTCTTTATCCTGGGCAGCCCCGCCCGGATGGTGCAAAGCGGATTTGAGTATGTAAGCTTTATCATTCTTATCGGTTCGCTTTTCGTTGTGGCAGGAGGGATTCACATCCGCATCAAAGGGAAGTCGACACCGGCGACGAATGCGCTTCTGCTGGCGATAGGTGCAGTTCTCTCAAACCTTCTCGGCACAACGGGCGCGTCGATGGTACTCATCCGTCCGTACCTGCGTGTGAACAGATACCGCCTCCGGCCGTACCACGTCGTTTTTTTTATCTTCATTGTCAGCAACATTGGCGGGGCACTCACCCCTATAGGTGACCCGCCGCTATTTCTGGGCTATTTGAAGGGTGTACCATTTTTCTGGGTGTTGGAAAATGTTTGGGACATCTGGTCTCTGGTGGTCGGAGTTGTGCTGGTAGCCTTCCTTGTAATCGATTATCTCGGCTTCAAGAAGTATGAGGCGGGTTCCGGGCACATCCCCGCGGCCGAGCTCCATGAGGATGCAGAAATGTCCGGATTGCACAACGCCTTCTTCCTTGCCGTTATTCTCATCGCGGTGTTCATCCAGAATCCATTGTTCGTGCGCGAGTTGTTGATGGTTATCGCGGCAGTCGGCTCCTACACAATGACGAACAAATCCATTTACCGTAAGAACGAATTCAATTTTGTGCCAATCAAAGAGGTGGCGATTCTCTTCGCGGGGATTTTTGCGACGATGGTTCCGGCGCTCGACTGGCTCGAGATGAACGCGGGCAGGATAGGGATCAACTCGCCCGGGCAGTTTTATTGGGGGACGGGAATTCTCTCAAGTATTCTTGACAATGCGCCGACATACCTCAACTTCTTCAGCGCATCGATTGGGTTGTTTGTGGACTCCGACACTGTCCGGCAGGTGCAGCATCTCGTCGGCACACATGGTTCAGATATCGCGAATGTCTCCGGTGCACATCCCGAGGAAATTCGCAATACATTCGCGACTCTGATGAAATACCATGCCGACCTCGTCGCAAGCGGAAGCGTCCCCGTTGATGTCATCAATGCGGCGTATCTTATCGGCAATCATAACATTTACCTCAAGGCTATTTCCCTGGCAGCAGTATTCTTCGGAGCGAACACGTACATCGGGAATGGACCGAACTTCATGGTAAAATCGATCTCCGAACAGGCGGGAGCAGCGGTTCCCAGCTTCTTCGGCTATGTTGGAAAATACGTGCTGCCGGTCCTGATCCCGGTGTTTGTGCTGGTCTGGTGGATATTCTTTAGGGGCTAGTGGTGCAAGTTCACCGATTTCCCGGTGGCTGTGTCAACTCGCCCGGTAAGCCGGCGCAAAGACATCGCGTGCGAATTCCTCGAGAGTTGTTGGCGTTGTGTTCGACGCGTCGCGACTTGCCATGTCCCGCATCCGATCCTCGTTGAAGGCCATAAACAATTCAACTACCGCATTTGCCGCGGTAGATGAAAATCCGGCCGCCGCTAATCCCTGTCGGAATCCCTCGAAGGGAAACTCCACGTATACAAGTTCAGGCCTGCCAATCGCGGCGCCGAGGATCGCGGTGGCCTCGCGGTGCGTATAGTCGCGTGGTCCAAGCAGCGGGCGCACGGTGTATCCATCGAACGTGGGATCGATCAAATACCCGGATGCAACAGATGCAATGTCGCTTGTGCTAACCATTGGGAGGGCTATGTCGGCACGGATAGGACTGCCATTGACCCCCGCGGTCTTTATGATCTGAATAGACGGAAGCAGGTTCTCCATGAGGAAGGCAGCGCGAAGCGCAACAACCGAAAGCCCCGGAATGGTTTGGAGCATCGTCTCAAACTCGGCGTTGGCGACCGCAGGCCCGATACCGGATGGCGGGTTGACTCCGATAGCGCTGAGCGCCACAACGCGTCGGATGTGGCTTCGCCTCAATGCTTCAGCGAGACTCGCCGCACTCCTTCGCTTGTCGGCAAGGAAGTCGGGACTGTTTGGATGTTCCGGTAACATGGCGAAAACAGCGTCGGCGCCAGCAAAAGCCCTTACGACGAAGTCCGTGTCTTGAAGATCCCCCGGCCACTTTTCAGCGCCTTCAGCCACAAGCGGTGCAAGCTTGTCGAGAGTACGGCCAATCGCACGAACGCGTACACCATGCTTGAGTAGTTGGCGAACAAGTACTTTGCCTACATTGCCGGTGGAACCTGTAACGGCTACGAGATGTGACATTTCAATACCTTTCACTATGCCTGATCTTTGGCAAACCCGACGTGCGCGAAACGTTTCGCATAATAGATTAGAAGATCACTCTTTTGGAGTCAAAAAGTCTTGATGTTGGTTTTGCGACGGCAAGACGGCGAAACACTTCAAGCAGGGGTTCGATCGTTTCCCAGGAAGATTCTCCCATCAAACAAATTTGAACCCAATTCTTGCTCACGAGGTAACGGCTCTTGTAGCTGAGGAGAATGCCTTGTTCCTGAAGCTCATTGCCCAGCTGCTCCGAGTTGATCGAGTCGGGCAGCGCAATAGTTATCACGGCTGGCGAAGTGGGCGCTTCGGAAGGAATGACCCTGTATCCTGCAGCGAGCAACTCTCGTTTGAGCCAGGTCGAAATTTCCAGTATATGGTTGAGCCGCCTCTCTGGATCCAATCGCCGCAGCGCCGCGTGGAGGCCGTACAGCAAATTTGAAGATTGTGTGAATGGAACACCCTGCTGTGCCGCGTAGAAGCCAAGGTCGAGATATCTTGGAATGCGCCCGGGCTTGGTATCGAGTTCATGGTGGTAAAATACTATCGCCAGGCCCGGCAGCGCACCCAGCCCTTTGCCACTGACAGCAGAAGCGAAGTACACACCCCGCAGGTCTACCGGGACGCTCCCGACAGAGCTCGCGCAATCCAGGCAAAGCTTGATGTCACGCTCCCTGCATACTTCTTTGAGCTGGTCGATGTCGTTAAGAACTCCGGTGGAGGTTTCGCAGTGAACGGCCCAGAGCCAGCTCACCGGACTTCCGCCAAATGACCGAACAATCTCCTGGGGGTTGAAGGCTTCTCCCCATTCCACCTTTATGGTCTCGAAGGAAAGCCCGAACCTCGTTGCATGATCGATCAGTCTCTCACCGAACTCCCCGTTGCTGAGGATCAATCCGGGACGGTTGATCAAGCTCAGTTGTCCGGCAACGGCATCGTTTGCAAGTGTTCCCGATCCAAGCAGAATTTCAACCCTTGAAGCATGGACGAGCCTGCAGAGAAGCCGCCGGGTCTGCTGAAAATCGTGCATGAAATGTTCAGCCCGGTGAGAAACCGGGTTCTCACCGAAGACCTTCATGACATCCTTATGGATGCTTACCGGCCCTGGAAGAAAATTAGCGCCCCCGTTCGCAGGGCGCGCGAAGACCCCGGGTAAGATTCCTCTCCCTTTTTCCGCGAGAGCTTCAATCGTAAGATACATCGGTTGAAATTGCACCTTGCCATTGTTGAGCAACGGACCGAATGGCACGAACCCGAGATGATGGTAGAGTTTCTGCTGGCGCACGAATCCGGAGATTATTGCAAAATTGTAACCGCGTTGGAGGCAGAGGGGAACAAGTTTCTCAAGCAATCCGTGCAACACCCTGCCGTCGCGAAGCCCTGGCTCGACAGAAAGCAACCGGATCTCGCAGATCGATCGACCGGGAGGAAGGTAGGTATCGAGATTCTCAAGCTTCCTATCGAGGGAGAACGGCCGTTTGCCAAGCACGGAAACCATTCCCACCAGTCGATTGTCGCGCAAGCAAATGACGTAAACGTTTTCGTTGTGGAACGGATCGACGAGTTGTCCGTTAGGATTCGCTTCGTGTTGCGGGATCTCTTCAACGAATGTCCGGTAGTTCAGGCGGTGAATTTGCTCAAATTCTCCTGTTTCCGATGCAACCTTAAACTCGTACGTTCCGGAATTCAAGATTTTCTCTCCTTGTGAGATTTTTGGAACCGGGCGATTTCTTCGCGGATATTCTTCCTGTGGGAGATCAGGATGAGTACGACGATCAAGGATGTCAGGACTTGCGATTCTAACGGCCTTCCGAGGCATAGTGCCACGACGGGAATCATCGTCACCATTGCCAGCCCGGCTACGGTCACGTTTCTGAGAGCCGCAAGCACGAGCAGGGAAACGGTTGCGGAGAAAAGCAATACGAGTGGATCGTAAACTACCAGCGCTCCAATGGCTGGTGCGATCCCCTTTCCGCCGCGAAACCCGAGCTGGATCGGCCAGATATGGCCGCAAACCACGGCGACGATAACCGCCGGGACGAGCCACTCAGAACCTGGAACAGCCCCACCTATCAACGCGGCTGCCACGCCCTTGAGTCCATCGAGGAAGCTCGTGATCAAAAAGCCGTAAGCTCCAAGCAACCTGCTCACATTTCGCGCTCCCGTACTCCCCGATCCTGTTTGACGAACGTCTATCCC
>DASYTP010000234.1:0-3997 GCA_036002145.1 Bacteroidota bacterium
AAGTCGGTCGAATGGAACGCGCGGGACATGCCCAGTGGAGTGTACTTCTATCGGCTTGAAGCCGTACGCGTGGACAATCCGGGAGCGCGATTTACGCGATTCAGGAAGATGCTTTTGCTCAAGTGAGGGGGCAATCACATGCCGTGGCTCCCAGGCTCAAATCAACCAGAAGACCGCTAAAAATTTCTGCGAGCCGGCTGCCCTTGGACTTCCGCCGTCGAGATTTCGCAGCTTTTCCTTGACTCTGCTAAACGGTTTGCTTACCTTGAAGTCAAGGCTTTCCTCTTGACTACCATACAATTAAACACTTGGCAAAGGTTGTCATGAAGACATTTTCTGCACGCGCTTCATGTGCCTTCGCTTTTCTTTTTCTGGTTTCGATATCCATTCCAGTTCAGTCCTCTGGTCAAGGTCTCAAAACTCAATGGAGCGATAGCTCCGTGATCCTGGAAGCAGTTTCATTCGCGGATTCTGATCATGGAATTGTCGTCGGGAGGAACGGAGTTGTACTCGCGACCACGAACGGTGGCTCCAGCTGGGAGCGGATATTGGTCATCGATTCCTTGACGGATGATTTTGTTGATGTTGTAATGACCGGCGCTGCGACGGCCGTCGCTTTGGGTCGAAATGGAGAAGTTTTTAGTACCCATGACGGAGGACTCACGTGGAGATTTCAAGTTAGATTGTCGGGCGGACCCCTCAAAAGAATGGCCTTCAGCGATCCAGGACACGGGATGATTGTCGGGGACAATGGCACTCTTTTTCAAACCACCGACAGTGCAAAATCCTGGAGGGCTCGAGCGTGTGGCGCCTGGGGGAATCTGTTAGATGTTGCGTACCCGGACTCATTACACGCCACGCTTGTCGATAGTAGGTGGGATGGTGATAGCAGACCGATCATTCACACCGCCGACGGCGGTGATAACTGGAGCCGGCAGCGGCTTAGTATTGCCGTCGATAATAAGTCTGTATCCTTCAGCGATCCCAACAATGGGATAATTATGGGTTCCTCGAGTTCCGGGTTCGGTGTTTCCAGCACGGCAGATGGCGGCGATTACTGGAGCGGCAGATATTATTATCATGACAGTCTACGCTCCGATCGGTTACAGAGTTTTGGACGTCTTGATGAAGAGAGGTTCATCTCAATTACACAGTCAAACAAGATTCTCTCCACAACGGATGGGGGACGAGAATGGAATCTACAGAAGCTACCGATATTCGGCCTCCAAGATGTAGCGTATATGCAATCAGGAGAGATTATCCTCGTTGCTAACGATGCGGTCGGTGCAATAATAGCGTCGATTTCAGTAAACAATTCCTACGCCGAACCATCCGTTACTCTAAATCAACCTGTTGATGGTTCAATAGAAGTTCCGTTAATCCAAAGTTACGTCACCCCGCGATCTATTAATTTCCAATGGGACTATACATTCCCCGGGGGTTTCGTGGCAAGCTACGGGTTGTTACAAGTTTCCCCGGATTCCACGTTTGCACACAACGTGCTCTCAGGTGCCGTATTTTTTTACCGTTCGTTCGGCGCCCAATCATTGTCATTGGGTCCTCTGACCGGTCGAACCACCTACTACTGGCGCGTGGGGATCCAATTCATTGATGGGTCGGTAGACCTTTGGTCCGGCTCCCGGGAATTTCGTACTGCCGATGGGGGGATCACCGGTTCTGTCTTTGAAGACTTAAACCGTGATGGTATTTGGGATCCCGAAGAACCTGGCGTTCCGGATAGTCCGGTCGAAATTTCTGGGAGTACAGACGGTACCGTTCGCACCGATGCGAGTGGTCACTATCACTTCGTTGGCCTTGACTCCGGTCATTACGTCATCAATGTTCCTCTGGCTGCGACCTGGGAGACGAGCACGCCAGAAAATGACACATATGTTGTTGATCTGACATCGAATGAGTCAGATTCCGGGAATATTGCCGGAAGATATTTCCCCTGGAACTCCGTCAGCGGTACAGTCTTCGATGACCGGAATGAGAATGGTTTGCAAGAAGCCTTTGAACCCGGACTCGCAAATTGGTTCGTTCGATTGCAGGGTTCGCAGGGCCGCGACTCGGTACTCTCAGATTCGCTTGGACATTTTATATTCCCCCGCGTGGGCCTCGGATCGCACACGATGTCTACCGCGAATCAACCATCGTGGGAACAGGTATTCCCGAATCTCCAAGGGAATGTAAGTTTCAACGACTTCGACTTGCATCAGACAAATACAAACCTCAGTGTTCGTAAGATTCCGGCACGCATCAAGTTGGCTTTGAAAGTTCAAGACAACACTTCGTTTGCCTACCGGGATATCTGGTGGGGTGTGCGTCCGGGTGCAAGCTACGGAGTCTGGGGAGTGGACTCCCGGAGTACAAACTTCGATCTTTCGGAAGGTGAGTTTGAAATCCCTCCCATTACCATCGGATTATTCGACGCCCGGTTTGTCGATCCAGGTTTTATCATCGATCGCTTTGGCTATGGATCCTGGACCGATATGCGGGATTACTACTCCACCGCCCAATCCGATACGCATGCGGTTTTATTCACGCCCGGGTATTTCTATGGCGGCGATTACCCGATGCGCTTTTATTGGTCGAAGGAACAGGTGCAAAGTTCCTACAAAGGAGCCGTCAAGATCGTCGATCCGTTGGGTTCGGTCACCGACATGAAAGCGACCGACAACCTGACTATTGCCGATCCTCATATCAGTTCTTTCTTGATTATCGCCCAGGAACCGAACCTATCGGCTTCTTACTTACGGGCATGGAGATTGGTCTCGTTGCCCGTGGTGCCCGACCAGCGGAAGGTGAACGCACTCTTCCCGTCGGCGAACTCCCGGGCGTTTTCCTTCGATCCTGCCTCGGGATATGTCCAGAGCGACAGTGTTGTTCCGGGCGTCGGCTATTGGCTGAAGTATTCTCCAGGATCTGATTCAGGTTTTATTGTGGGAACTCCGCGTGTTTCTGATTCAGTCAGCATCTTGGCAGGATGGAACATGATTGGAACGTTGAGCATTCCGGTGGATGCGCGCTCCATTCGAACCATTCCGCCCGGTATCCTGGCCTCAGAGTTTTTCGGTTACGAAGGAACATATCAGATAGCCGATAGCTTGAGACCGTTGAAAGGTTATTGGATACGTGTGGCTCAGAACGGTCGAATTGTTCTCGATCCTGGTCAAGGTTCCGATATTGGAAAAACCGTGAGCCGGCGGGACATGAAATGGATGAATGCCAATTTGAATAAGCTCAGCGTCGGGTTCGAAGGGATGGATGAGCAAGTGCTGTACTTCTCCAGTTCACAGGTAGTGCGGGACCTGGATCAGGATTTTTATCTCCTTCCGCCGGCGCCACCGGAAGGTGCGTTTGACGTTCGATATGGTTCGGGGCGAATGCTCGAAGTGATCAAGGATCGGGAGACGATGGTGTATCCCATCTCCGTTTCTTCGACCGACTATCCCTTGAGAGTTTCGTGGGAGACCGTTCAAGAGCAGCCGGTGACTGCGATGCTGATTCTCGGAAAGAAAGAGATTCCTCTTCGCGGCAGAGGTTCTGTTCAATTAACAGTCGGGACCATGCCGCTCAAGCTGAAGCTGACTGGAGTTCCCGATGTGCCGAGGGAGTTCTCTCTCGAACAGAACTATCCGAATCCGTTCAATCCGGTAACAGTTATTCGTTATTCGTTACCCGTTAATGGTTATGTCGTGCTCGAAGTGTACAACGTGCTGGGACAACGGGTCTGGAAGCTCGTCGATGGATTTCAAGAAGCAGGATTCAAGTCGGTCGAATGGAACGCCCGGGACATGCCCAGTGGCGTATACTTCTATCGGCTTGAAGCGGTAGGTGTGAACAATCCGGGCATACGATTTACGCAATTCAGGAAGATGCTTTTGCTCAAGTGAGGGGGTGGATGCGGTGAAGAGGCTACCTCGTTGGCGGGGATCGAGTGACATTGAAAAATTTCTGCGAGCCGCTTGAGAGGCAGCGGAAATGGCAATATTCT
>DASYTP010000235.1:0-9160 GCA_036002145.1 Bacteroidota bacterium
GAAGTTCACGGTCAGCGGTGCGGGTCCGGATGCCGGCGTTGCACTGGCATCGGCGATCGGCGGCTGGTTCGCTTCACCGATCACCACCTCCTTCGTGATGCTGTTGGTGGCACCCCTCGAATCGGTAACCGTCAGAGACACCTTGATGATTTGGGGCGTGCTGTACTGAACTCCCAGGAATTTTCCCGTCCCGATCGACTGACCGTTTACAGTCCAGTCCCAGGCCAGGATCCCGCGGTCGTCAGTGGAACCGGAGCCGTCGAAATTGCAAAAGAGGGAAGCTGTGCAGGAATGGGTAAAGTTCGCAAGCGGCGCCTGGTTGGGCGGTGGCGGGCTCACCGGCGTCAGTAATACGGCGCTGCTGAGTCCGGTCTGATTGTTGATTGCGCGCCCGGTGATCTGCTGAGCATCATTGATGTCGTAGGCTTCCATGATCTTCCAGCTTCCCAGATCAAGGAGGAGATCATCGACAAACGCGAGGAGTCTCAGGTTGTCGGTGTAAAGGACTCCTCGTCGAAGTCCACCGGTTCCGGCGATGCCGGTCCCCACGACATCGCCCCACTGGTTGATCCCGCTCCCCTGATTATGCTGGCCTGTTCCGCCAAGAATCTTCCACCCGCTACCGTCGGTGTAGCGCACGATGACTTCGGCGTTACCGGACGCGGCGCCAGCCGTGCCCGCCACTTGACCGTTTGCATTGATGGCGTACCCGAACGCGTCGGCCCACCCGACGGGTGCTCCGAGGCTCTGATAACCTCCCGACGCAGACCAGCGAAACGCCCGCAGTCCCAGATAGCCCGTCACGAGACCCGAGGCGTTCACATCCCGAGCGACTGCGTTTGCCCCGATTGCCCCCAATCCGATATCCATCATTCCGCCGGCGTCGGTGTGGATGAACGAACGTATGCTGAGGGAAGAACTCGGGTCTGAGGTTCCCACGATTTGACCGGCGCCATTGACGGCGTTCGCAGAACTCTCGAAGTGGTCAGGGAGAACTCCGAGATCGGTCACGTCAACCACGCTCCCCTGTGGTACGGCAACCCTCCAGCGAACCGCGTGGATTGCCGAGCTGGTCGAGCTCAACCTGGCTTCCCCGACGACGGTGATGACTCCCGCCATCCGATCGGAGAGATCCCGTGCGATGCCGTAGTGCTGGCTGGTCGACGTAGGGAGGACGATGACTCCATTTTCGGGCGTGACGAGTATCGGCTCGGCGGGGAAATTCGCAATGGACCATCCCACGACATCTCCCGACTGGTTGACGCGCACACCCGTGGCGATACCGTACGGTGCAGGGGTGGTCAGAGCCTTTACAGCGTAGACGGGCACTCCGACCGGGAGAACGCCCGCGAAATTGGTAGTGCTGCTCTCGTGTGTCCTACCACGCGTGAGATTAGTGTTCACCGACGGTAGTTCGATAGGTTCTGAACTAGGTGAGCACCCATAAAACATGGTTAGGGTGAACAAGAACACCAGGACAACGGATTCGACTTTCATGATGGACTCCTTTCTGCAAAGCGTGAATTAGAGACAGACACTACACCTGAGGTTGTCCGATAAGTACTTCTTCATTCATTATTCCTTGTTCAACATTCGAAATTCCACGTGAATAATGAATATCGAACGAAGAATGTCGAAGTCAGAAGGTCTCTTTGGACGGCCTCGGCATCGGCCTAGAGTGTTATGAGGAGATTCTGGTCAGAGAATAGTGAATGACTCATCACCCAGGTAGGCGAGAACGCGAATTCATTCACTTATATTGGTAAGAACCAGGGAAAAACGCAGAGAGTCTTTCCCCCCGCACAAATGATGTGATCATGCGGTGGACTACGTTACTCATAATATAAATCCATCATCATCAAATGTCAAGAGGTTACGTTTTCGCCACGGCCTTTGGAAGAGCTTGGACCCCAGTAGCTGATTTCGTAGGCGATCACCGGAGACAATCGGGGATTTAGGTTTTGTGTCGAAAAGTGCCTTTTTGGGCTGAAAGCACAGATGAAATGCCCGCCTGAACGGCCAGGCCGGGATGGCTTGGGTGGGGAACGCATCGATGCCACTCACCTGCGTCACCGTAGTACCGATATTCAATCGAACATGAAACCTAACGCGCTATACATCGTAGCCATAATAGTCCCGTCCCAACCAAATCTCTACCAGTGAAGTCCAACTCTTCGGATTTCTGAACTGCAGGAGGATTGCTGGTCAAATAAGCCCGAAGGGCTGAAATGATTATAGAAGGAACAATCAATTAACATCCGAACTCCCAAGGAGTGAAACATGCCGGATACATTCTCTCAGATCCACAATTGGTTGCTTTTACGATGAAACAACGACACATCCTCATTTGCAAATATTTGAAAATGAAAATAGTATTTTTTCTGGCGGCACTGTCAATGAGCAGTTCAATAGCTTTCGGACAATACCAGGAGAGTATCAAATCTCCTTCTTCATTCTTCCCAAAAGAAAAAGTGAAAGTGCTGGTGGTCGGCACGTTTCATTTTCATTATCCGAATTTGGACGTGAACAAGATAGAGGATAAAGATAAGATCGATGTGCTCATAGAACCCAAAAGGTCCGAAGTAACGGAATTGGTAAACTACATCAAGAAGTTTAAACCCACTAAAATTGCCATTGAAGCGTCGCCGGGCTGGAATGCAAGAGAAAAACTCAAGAAATACAAAGCCGGTGAATATCGAAACGAGAGAGACGAACGTTTTCAACTCGCGATGAGATTGGCGAATGAACTGGCCCTGGACAGTCTCTATAGCATCGACGCAGAATCGTTTGATAACGATCTGATGAAATTAGACTCGGCGTTTATTCAAAAACTATTCAAAGATTTTGATTTCAAAAGTAGCGACAGTTACGATACTCTGTACAGGGAATGGTATGACTATGAAGACAAACTACCTTCGAGAGTGAATTTGCTTGAATATTTCAAGCATTTGAACTCAGAAGAAGTTCATAAACTTGGTCATGGGGCGTATTTGGTTGGAGATTTTAAACTCGATAATGAAAGAGGCCCTGATATCTTATCCATTTGGTGGTATAACAGGAATCTACGGATTTTTAGAAAACTGCAGGAAATCACAGAAAGCAAAAACGATAGAATTCTGATAATTATTGGAAACGGACACGTTTCAATATTGAGAGAACTGCTTGAGAGTTCGCCTGAGTACGAATTCATTGAGTTCGATAAGATGAAATAGTAACTATTCGTCAGGAACAGAAGTCAGGAGAGAATCGAGCGTAATTCCACGAGCCCGAAGTTTTCTAATATGGTGACGCGCTTCCGGATATTTTTTCCGGATGACATACAATTGCGCGAGCTTGAATTCAACATCAGGAAACGCCGAGTCGATCGCCAGGATATGGTTCCAGTGCTTTTCCGCGAGATCAAAATTTCCTGACAGGTATTCACTATAGCCAAGGTTCCCATACGCCGAAAGATATGTGCTGTCCAGGTTGACGGCAGCTTGATACTCCTCCTTTGCGCGTGACGGAAGTCCCTGCTGACCATAGGCAACACCGAGATTGTTGTGGTAGAAGGGTATGTTCGGATCGAGCCGTATCGCTTGCTGATACCACCCGACCGCTCTCGCCGGATCTCGGGCGACATAATTGACTACCATCCCCATCTTGTAGAAGGCATTCGACGTTTTTGGCGACATATCGACGGCACGGCTCCAATGCGTGAACGGGTCGCTATAGGTGTCGCTGTAGATGAACGTGAGAACCCCTAAAACCGCGAGAAGCATCGCCATGATTTTGACACTGAAACGAATACTTTTTGGGCGACCCTCACTCAGGAGTCCGGCGATCAGCACGGCAAACCCGATTGCCACACCGTACCACCGGCTCTCGAGATAATCGAACCGTTTCTCATTGTCGTCGATATGAAAGAATAATCCGGGAAGGAGAAGAAGCACCATCCACGCGATGGCAAACACAGGGAGCCTGTCTTCTTTATTCCAGCGACGAACGATGAGCAAGCCAAAGGCGGCCATCGCGATGATTCCCGCGGTTGTCGGCAATAGGCTGTATGTAGGATACGGAGACATCTGCAACGGTAAGACGAGTTTTCCAAACGCCTCCAGCGGCACCCTAAGGTTCGTTACTAACGCGCCGGGCGAGATAAGTTGGACGTGAGCAGCCCCTTCTGCCGTCACCGACTCCTTCAGGACATACCATCCGATGATGATGAACACCCATCCGCAGGCGCTCATCGCCAGCTTACGAGAATTCCATTCCCCCCGAACGAAGGCGAAATGATACAAGAGAATTAGTCCAGGGAAGATCAATGCAGTTTCTTTGATAAGGAGCGCTACGGCAGCACACAACCAATGAGCGAGAAGCCAGTACCATTTTCCGGACTCACGATAATTGATATGCGCAACCAGCGTAAGAAGCAGAAACAGCACCACGAGCGTGTCATTTCTTCCCGGGATCCAGACAACCGCCTGGGTCACAACCGGGTGCACGCAGAAGAAAAGACACGCCAACATAGCAGGCAACGGTGGGACAGACAGCCTCCGGAGCAAATACAATAACATCCAACATACAAGTACGTGGTACACAAGGTTTGAGCTATGATAAATCCACGGAGCGACTCCGCCGATGTGAGCATCAAGTATGAGTGAGAGCGTCACGATCGGCCGGTAATACGCATCGAGAAAGAATGAAGGGAATGCCTCCCAGACCATGGAGAGGTGTTGTAACTTTTCAGACTGGTTCAGGATGAGCGTGTCATCGTCGAAATATGTAAATCCAAACCACAACGTTTTCCCATATACCAGTGCCGAAACTGCGAGGAGGATGAGATATGGACGGCTCGATCGCAGCAAAAAACTCGTACGATCAGAGGGCAGTGTGCTCACGTATGTATCCCCGGCTTTTGCATCAAACAACCTTTTGAAGGATTACAGACAAATTTCCTCCAACCTAATCAAAATATCTGCATTTATCAATCGCGGTGCCATCGCTGCATCGAGCGCATTCTGTCGCGGCGAGGTGCCTCAGTTCGAGTCAATGAACCAAAATCTGATTGAGCATCTGCGGACAAACCCCTACTATAATCCTCCCCTTCGCAAGGGGAGGATGTTTTGCGCCCCCTCCTTGCGAAGTCGAAGATCCAGCCCGCAGGCGGAGAGGGGGCCACGGGGGAGGTCGATGCAGGCCATCACTTCAAACTGATACACTACCCACGGCGGAGTGGTTGTTGCCTCATAGAGAAGTCTTTCGTACATTTGGTGCATACCCTCCCATCTGCGTGGGTCCAATCACCTATTCTGACAATTGTTCGATGTTGGTTTTCTTCGCCCGGTTCCGCGGCAGGATGATTCGTTGTGCCAGTCTCGCACTGGCCGGGCTGTTGACAATATACATCCAAAGCGCGCGGCCTCAACACAGTTATACCCGCTTCACGACGAACGACGGGCTTCCACAAGGAATGGTTGTCGCCATGCATCTTGACACCCGGGGCTACCTTTGGTGTGGTACGAAAAACGGCCTGAGCCGATATGATGGATATACGTTCCGGAATTTTGAACATGACCCATCCGACAATTCATCGATTTCCGGAACCTATATCACAGCAATACATGAATGTCCTTCGGGAGATCTCTGGATAGGATTCGTCGATGGGAACATCGATATCTTCGATCGTCAAAAGGAACGATTCGAACATCTCAGTCCGACCAGCATTTTTTCTCCAGGCGAAAGGCGACTGGATGTTGTCAGCCTTGTAGAAGATCTTCAAGGGAGACACTGGTATATTGTCCCGGGAATAGGAATCATGGAAGTCGATCGGCTTCCGGATTCGCTACATGCCTCCTACAGTCTTCATCGAGAATTGATTCAGGACTCGATCCACCTGGATTTCCGTAGTGCACCTCAGCTCATTGTCGACCGTATTCGCGGGTTGCTGATACATTCCAGCCACGGAACGGTTATTCTTAACGGCAACTCGGTGCACGCGATACACTTTCCGCGGCCAGGTGATGTTGCGCCGGTAGACTCATCACAGTGGGCCTGGGCAATGTATCAAGATAGTTCCGGACTGATGTGGCTTACTATTGGAGACATCCTGGCTTCATTCAATCCGGCAGATAACACCGTTCAGAGCTTCACCTTGAAGCACCCTCCGATAAGCGGATCACCCGCATACTACCCTCTGAAGTTCAACGAGGATCATAAGGGAAATATCCTGATCCTGACCTCCCAGGGATTTCTGCGACTTAATAAACTGAATCCGGACGTCCAGGAGTTTATTGGAGTGCCTGACGTGATACGAAGTGCGGGGTCCTATTTTCTGTGCGGGGCCGTGGATAACAGCGATGCTGTCTGGTTTGGCACTCCCGGTTACGGTCTTTTTCGGTATGACGGAAGAGCGGATCGCTTCGGCTTCATTCCCAACGCTCAATGGAACTCCGCAGGAGATAGAGCGCTCAAGGAGATCGGTTTCCCTCCACGGCTCGACCCGAAAACGTCACCGAATCCATTCACCCCGTTGTATTGGATGCGGGTTGGACGGGACCGGCAAGGAAACTTGTGGACCCGCCAGGCGGAAAATATCATACAATTCAATCCCGCAACCGGCCGTCAACTGGTGTTACCCCCACTGAATACATCATGGCCATTAACTACCGAATGGTGGGGAGCCTGGGGTGGCGTACCGCTGTTCACTCTTGAAGACAACAATGGAGACCTCTGGATCGGAAGAATGGCATTGAGAAAATTCGATGCGAAACAGGGAGAGTTCCGTTATTTTCAACTTCAAGGCGATAGCGTGAACGCAAACATGGACTCAACCAACGACAAAACAGCGTCAATCATTTCGACATGGAAAGACGTCGATGGGACATTTTGGTTCGGCACAATAAACCATGGCCTATATCATTTCAATCCTTTAACGTTCGCCGTAAAACATTTTGTCTTTTCATCCGAACATGCATCCTCATTGAGCCATAATCATGTGCTCTCGATTCGTGAAGATCCGTTCGACCCGGGCCGTTATCTCTGGGTTGGCACGGAAGGGGGCGGTCTCAATCGGCTTGAGAAGCAAACAGGCATGTTCCAACGCATAACGAAGGAACAGGGACTTCCAGATAATGTCGTCTACTCCATTCTTGCCGACAGGCATGGCAATCTGTGGATGAGCACGAACCAGGGAATTTGCCGAATGGACCCGCGCACGTTACGCTTTCGGAATTTCGACGTGAGCGACGGGCTCAAAGTTATGGAGTTCAATCGGGAGGAGTATTTTCAGGATGACGAAGGAACCATGTACTTCGGGAATGTCGGTGGTATCAATATTTTTAGACCCGAGGATCTTAAGGATAATACACACATTCCTCCTGTCGTATTGACCGACTTGAAATTACGGAATGCTTCCGTTCAAATTGTTGATTCCTCCGCCAGACGCGGATCCGCCTCCGGCGGAGGATCGGTTCTTTTCAATGCAATCTCTGAAACCAAAGGAATCACAATTCCTTACGAGCAGAACGTCATCACGCTGGAATACGCGGCACTCGATTATCTGAACCCGGGAAAGAATCAGTATTCGCACATGCTGGAAGGATTTGAGAAGGAGTGGAGTCCTCCGTCGACAATCCGAACGACAACCTACACAAACCTTGCACCCGGCGAATACACATTCAAGGTCCGTGGCAGCAACTCTGATGGCGCGTGGAATATGAACGGTGCGTCACTCTCGATCTTGATCCTTCCTCCGTGGTACCGCACACTATGGGCATATGCGATGTATGCAAGTATGTTTGTTGGAGGATTAATTCTTTTTCGCCGTTATGATCTGAAACGCATCCGGTTGAAAGACCAGCTTAATCTGGAGCAAGAACGTTCAGCCCAGTTACGTGAAGTCGATCAGCTCAAGATGCGCTTTTTTCAGAACGTCAGTCATGAATTCCGCACTCCCCTCACGCTTATCCTCGGGCCTGTCGAAAAACTGCTGGAGAATCTTCAAGATCAGTCGCACAAGCGCGAGCTGAGGCTGGTCCGTCGTAATGCACAGCGGTTGCTCGCGCTCATTAACCAGATCCTGGACGTGTCGAAGCTCGACGCCGGCGGGATGAAGCTTCAGGCGTCACGGGGTGATATCGTCCCGGTCCTCCGGGGAATTGCGATGGCGTTCCATTCGCTCAGCGAGAGGAGGGGCATTTTTCTTGACGTGAAGACGGATGTTCCTTCGCTGTTCATTTATTTTGATCGGGACAAACTTGAAAAGATTATCGTCAACCTGTTGAGTAACGCGTTCAAATTTACCCCGGAGAGTGGTGAAATAATTCTCAGGGTCTCGGCGAGCGAACAGGAAGTGATTATTTCCGTCCGGGACACCGGGATAGGGATACCAAAGGAACGGCTCCCGCACATCTTCGATCGATTTTATCAGGTGGACAGCTCGACCACGCGGCAGGCCGAGGGAAGCGGAATCGGACTTTCCCTCGTCAAGGATTTTGTCGAACTTCACCACGGCCGCATTGAGGTCACGAGCGAACCGGGTCACGGCACGGAATTCACGGTTCACCTGCCATCAGGAAGCGCACACCTGAAACCGGAGGAAATCGTTGCGGAGGCGGCAACCGTGGGTGGAACCGGTGGCAGCCTCGTCGAGGCAGCAGAGGATGCCGCAGAGATTCCTGATCAACGTGAGAAGGAACCGGGAAAGCCGATCATACTCGTAGTCGAGGACAATGCTGACGTGTTATCGTATATCCGTTCATGTCTCGTCGAACAGTATGCCGTTTCGGAGGCTAAGGATGGAGTGGAAGGAATGACGGCGGCGGCGGATATCATACCCGACCTGGTGATATCGGATGTCATGATGCCGAGGATGGATGGGTACGAATTCTGCGCGTCACTCAAGCGCGACGAGAAGACCAGCCACATACCGGTCATTCTCCTCACGGCGAAAGCTGCGATGGAAGATAAGATCGGCGGATTGGAAACCGGCGCCGACGATTATTTGATCAAGCCCTTCGACGCCCATGAGCTTCTCGCTCGCGTCCGAAACCTCATCGAGACGCGGCGCACGCTGCGTGAAAAATTCGGGAAGGAGCTAGTGACGCTCAAGCCCGACGAGATCGCCGTGACGCCTGTCGAGCAGGTTTTTCTGAAAAAAGTAATGGATACGATCGAACGT
>DASYTP010000236.1:0-5302 GCA_036002145.1 Bacteroidota bacterium
CCCCAGGCTTTCCCCCGCCTCAACCGCGGGGCGCGCAAGGATCATCTTGACAACGTCTCGATTCTTCAGCGCGGCAACTGCCATGGCAACGGCGAGATACGTTTTGCCGGTCCCGGCAGGACCCACCGCGAACACGATGTCGTTCGTCCGGATCTGACGAATATATTCTTTCTGTCCGGGCGTCTTCGCACGAATGATGCCATTGCGCGTGAAGAGCACGACATGATCCATTTCTTCGCTGCTCATCTGCGACGTGACGCTCTTGGGAAGCGCGGAATCGCCATTCAGGCTGACGAGGTCGATCACGGTTTCCACGTCATTCGCAGAGATATTGCCATTCTTATTGAGGATGTAGATGAGCTCCTTGAAGATTTTTTCTATCTTCTCGATTTCGGCCTGGTCTCCCCGGAACGTAATTTGATCCCCCCGCACGGTGATCGTTGCATCGAATCGGGCTTCCACCATCTGGAGGTTAGCGTCGTTGAGACCCAGCAGTCTCACCATATCCACTCCCTCCGCCCTGAATTTCCTTTCAGCCAACGAAGATAGTCGCTCCTTCCCATCCTCCGCGGGAATGAAAACAAGCAGCCCTCGACCGTCCGCTTGTAAGCGGAGCGATAAAGGGCCGCGTGAAATATATGCTACTCTCTAGCAACGCTATTGGCGTTCTGGCAACTCCTTCTCAGTCTGACGCGGGTCCGGATGCTCTCTTGCGATAATAAGAATTTGCCGCCGACTTCTCTGCCTTCGACAATTCTTTCCCTTCCGGAATTTTTAAGACCCACTTAGGCTTAATGAGATCGGGATCTTTGATCATGTCGCGGTTCCCCTGCCAGATCTTTGGCCACATCCACGCATTGGCATAGATGTCTCTCTTCTTGGCGATGTTCCAGAGGCAATCCCGGTCGCGTGACCAGGTGCCGACGGTATAGGTCTTTTCACGCTGCAGGCTTTTCATCAGTCCGTCAACTTTCTCCTTCAGCGCCTGGACCCGGGAGCCGTACCGTGGGATAAGCGCGATTTTGCTGCCCGCCATTTCGCCGAGGCGTGTGTTCATCCGTTCAATCTCGTCGCGGTGATTCAGCAATTCGGCGTCAGACATGCGCTGGAGCTCAGCCACCCTGGCTTCCATGTCGGCAAGTTCCTTGTCGAATGCCTCCACATCGGCGCGGGTTACTCCCAGCATCGCGTACAGCGCATCCTCGCACGAGCGGAGATCGCCGTCCAACTTATCCGATTGTGTTTTCAGGTTGTCTCTGTCAGAGGTCAGTTTCGTGATTTGTGCATTCAGGTCGGCAACCTTTTGTTGAAATGTTGCCATCTCCGACTGCCACGCGTCCTTCGACATTTTCTCCTGTGCAGTAAGTGAACCTACTGCGATGGCAGAAACAAACAATAGAAGCGAAATGATTCTCATCGTTTTCATCACTTACCCAACGCTTTCTTGACCGCTTCCTGATCAGATTGGCACTGTTGAAGCTTCGCATTCTTGTCTGCAATTTGTTTTTCCAAGCCAGCTTTATCCCGCTGGAGCTCGGAGACCTTTCCTTCCAACTGTGTGGCCTGTGCCTTCAAGTCTTCAAGCATCCGCAACTCCTCGTCCGACGGGGAGCTCGAGCAACTTGATAAGAACAATCCTACCCCGAGGAAAGCCGCCACCAGTAACGGTTTTAATGCCCTGGTCATTGTTAATCTCCTCAATAATGTGTCGATATTTCGATAGTATCGCAAAGTTCACCCGAAAAATAAGAAATTAAACCATCTTTGTCAAGGAAAATCTTAACTCAGGCGAAGTTAAGCGAGAATTCTCACAAAAGCCCCCGTTCTGCAAAACTGGTGAAGGAAGTCGTGGTGATGATCAAGTGATCGGTTACGGGAATACCGACGATCTTACCCGCTTCAACGAGCTGCCTGGTCACCTGAAGGTCTTCCGAGCTTGGCTCAGGATTTCCACTCGGGTGGTTGTGCAGGAGAATAACGCTTGCGGCCGGCTCCGCAATCGCCGATCTGAATACCTCACGGGGGTGAACAAGCGAGCTGTTGAGTATGCCGGAGCTGACCTCCACGTCGCGTATGAGATGGTTGGCGCTGTCGAGCAGCAATACCATGAACACTTCATGCTGAAGGTCTCGCATCAGCGGTTGAAAGCGCCTGACAACGTCTTCGGGACTGCGGATTTGGAGTTTCTCCGTGCGACGGAACGAAGCATTGCGCCTTCCGATTTCGAACGCAGCGATGAGCGTAAGGGCCTTTGCCTGGCCCAGACCGTGATATTGCTTCAGGTCCTGGATCGATCGCGTGGCAAGTCTTTCGAGGGATTGAAAATCCCTGAGAAGCAGCTTGGCAAGATCGACCGCCGTCACCTTTCCGGCCCCCGTCCGCAGGAGGATGGCAAGGAGCTCGGCATCTGATAACGACTCGCTGCCATGATTGATCAACTTTTCCCGGGGTCGATCGTCGACGGGCCATTCGGGTATCGTGGTATGAAATGCTGAAGGTTCGCTCACCTTCTTCACAAACTTCGGCATGATGTCCTCCCATCGTGTATCGCGCTTCAGGAATGAGTCCATGAAGTCCATAACTCATCAAATTCCTAAGCGCGAAATCCTAAATTCCGCTTTCCAGAATCCCGCTCCCCTGCGGAATCCAGAAGCGGGATAATATCTGCGCCAGAGGCGCATGAGCCTCCGGCTCAGAAATTCCAATGCTCAAATGACCAAAAACCTGATATCTTTTCGATGTAGTTTGTCCGAAGGACTCCTTCGGAGGAATTTAGTGCTTAGTGCTTCGGATTTTGCACAGAATTTCCCTTGGACCTAATAAACGCATTTCAGGTCCACTTCACTAGCGTACATTCACTTCCTCAACTTTGACGATTTCGTTGTTACGGTATTCCAGAATGTGAACGTTTGTATTCGCCCTGCCATCGCTCAACGTGATAGACGCATGAAGCCCACGGTAATCACTCACGCGCCGAAGGGCTTTCACAATATCCTCTCGTGTGTGTGCTCCGCCCTCGATCTGTGTGAGCAGCAATCGCATCGTATCATAACCGTACAGCGTGTTGCGCGTCGGGGACTTCTTTCGGTCGCGCAAATACGATTGCTCGAATGCCGCGTAGGCAGAATCCTGCTTGTCCTCGAAGCTGTCCGCCAGGAAGAGGACGCCATTGACGTAGCGTTTGTTTGCATCAAGCTGTGACTGATCGTACCAGTCGCCGCCTCCGAGGAGCTGCGCTTTGATATTGAAGTACGACAATTGCGAAGCGACTATGCCGATCTCCTCGCTGCCTGAGATCGAGACAAAGATCGCCTGCATGCCGGTAACGGGAATCTCGATATTCTCAGCCCGGCCGAGTGAGCTTACGACCGGAAGGCGGAGAGAATCGGCTATTTCTATTCCGCGGTCGCCGAAGATCCTGCCGACGGGAATTGTTTCCTTTTTCCTGAGGGCACGCGAGACCATTTCGGGATCTGCACCGGCACGGATCATGCTTCGCACTTGCGCCCGGCTCAATCCTGAGCCAAAAGATATGCACGGCTCGGCGGTAACCCCCGCCTTCCGGATCCGCATGAACTGATCCCGATAGTCGCTGGAGTCTTTGCTGTACGTCTCAACGGTTGCCACCTCGGCCCCGAGGCGTTGTGCCTCCTGTACGAATTCATCGGCAAGGCCTTTCGCCAGGGGATCGGAGGAGGTGAGCACGGCGAGCTTCGTGTACCCGAGATCTCGCACTGCATAACGCGCCATCGCCGTTCCGCGGGTATGGACATCCGGATTAGCCTGAAAGACATACTCGCTCCCGGCGGCGATCCCGTTCGCGTTGGCGGTCGGCGAGATCATGGCAATCCTTCCGGCGTTCACTATCGGGGAATACGCCAGCGCGAGATTGCTGAACAGGGGCCCCACAATGCCGATGACATCGCTTGAGGCGGCGAGCTCCCGGACAGATTGGAGTGAACTCTCATCACCGTCGGTATTCCTGACGATGAGCGAGACGGACACTCCGGTCCGTCCGCTCGCGTTATACTCCTCAAGAGCGTGGTTGATACCTTCAAACACTTCGTCGGCCGGTCCAGTCATCGGGCTCGACGACGGGGAATTCGCCGGCAACAATACTCCCAATTTGACAGTGACCTTCGACGAAAGCTGCCGGTCCAATAACTCGAACCGATTGTTGAACGACGCCGGGTGTCGCGCCCTGGAAATCACACCGAGCATATGTCTGGCATGAATGCCATCGCCGGTAGAGGAATACCTCCCGGCTAATTCCAGCGCCAGCACGTCCCTGGCCCGGGGATCGCGGGCATCGTTGAACGCGCTTACCAGGGCGGGGAGACTGAGACGCCCGCTCGCGATCAGCTCGATGTAGGTCAACGCCTTCTCCTCGAGCACAGAATCCCGGCTCATGAGCGTCGCAGCGAGGAATTCCTTCGCGGCATCCTCATACTTCTGCTGCATCATGGCGTTCAGTCCGAGGATATAGATCGCATCCTGGCGATACGACGTCGATGGAAAATCCGCAAGAAGCTCCCGGACACGGGCTGAAGATACATCATACTCCTTCAACTGGAAATGCGCCTTCGCCGACATAATGTAGGAAGCCGTCGTCCGTTGATGAACGCGATTGGACACGACGAGTCGATCAAATCCTGCCGCGGCATCACTGAATCTCCCCTCGTGAAAATCCTGCAGCGCAGCGACAAACAGGGTCTCTGCGTCGTTGCGGTAGACATACTGCCCCTGTCGCGCCGCGAGGGTACCAATCGCAGACCCGATTAGCGATGCAAGAACAAACGTTCGAAGGATCATCTTCATCAAAAGTCTCTCTTGAGAGTACGGATTCCCATGACGATTGCGAAGGTCGCGATCGCAGCGGAAATCGCTACGAATGCGCCGACCGCAAACCAGAGGGACCCCGAAGAATACTCGCCTCCTTTGAGCGCATGATAGAAATAAAGATTTAGCGGGAGAAAAATTATCGCAATGAGTATCGTGAGATACACGATGCTTATCAGAAATGTCAGCGTCGCACTCTGTGACGACGCGACTTTAATGGGACTTTTCTCCTTAAAATTGCCGAAGTACGAACCCGCGGTGAGATTAAGACTCACGAGCGCGGACGATATGCTGATCATGATCACGGAGGCGGATATCAGGAGAAGAGGATGGCCTTCGAGGGACCAGTGTGAGAAGATCGCCAGGAGCACGCTCACGACGCACAGCGGGAGCAACGCCGTAAGCATCTTGAGCGTGTAGATTTTCGATCTCTTGAGCGGGGCCGTGAGCATTGACCAGAAAC
>DASYTP010000237.1:0-9956 GCA_036002145.1 Bacteroidota bacterium
CCAGCAACGTGACAGGGGTAAGATTCCTGAAAAGTACAAATGGAATCTCGTCGATCTCTATCCCTCGAATGATGCCTGGCAAAAAGCGAAAGAGCAGTTTGTCGCCGATATCCCGCGCATCCAGAAGTATCAGGGGACGCTGAAGAATTCTTCACAACAACTTCTCGGCTGCCTGGAACTGGCGAGCAGGCTGGCGAAGGAGTATGGCAGGATTTCGACGTACGCGAGCCTCCATTCTGACCAGGACACCAAGGACTCGAAGTACCTGGCGATGGCGCAGGAAATGAGCCAGATCGGCACGACGCTGAGCTCCGGAGCTGCATTTATCGAACCCGAGATCCTCAAGATCGATAAGCAAACAATGGATGGCTATGTTAAGGGCGAAAAGGGGCTTGCAACATATCAACACTACCTCGATGACATCCTTCGTCGCCAGACCCACACAGGCACCGAGGGGGAGGAAAAAATAATCGCCGATGCCGGACTCATGGCCGATGGCGCCGGCAGCATATTCAACGTTTTCTCCAATGCCGATTTTCCTTACCCGCAGGTGACATTGAGCGATGGCAAATCGCTCACGCTCGATAAATCGGCATTCACCCTCGCACGCACGCTGCCGAACCGCGAGGACCGCAAGAAAGTATTTGAAGCATTTTTCAACAAGCTCAACGAATTCCGTCGGTCGGTCGGAGCACAGCTTGCAGCGAATGTCAATAATCACCTCTTCTACATGAAGGCGAGGAAGTACTCCTCATGCCTCCAGAGCGCGCTCGATGCCAGCAATATCCCGGTGCAGGTGTACCACAGCCTGGTGAAAGGCGTCAACGATAACCTTGCCACGCTGCACCGCTACCTGAAACTGCGAAAGAGGATCATGGGCATCGATACGCTTCATTACTACGATCTTTATGCTCCCCTCCTGAAAGACGTCCAGCTTGAGTACTCGGTGGAAAAGGCGGAGGATAACATCCTCAAGTCCCTTGTGCCCCTCGGGAAGGAATATGTGGCCACCGTGAAGAAAGCGTTCGACGACCGGTGGATCGATATGTACCCGAACGAAGGGAAGCGCTCGGGCGCATATTCCAACGGCTCAGCGTACGACGTCCATCCCTACATGCTGATGAACTACAACGGTCAGTACGACGATATGGGCACCCTCATCCACGAGTTGGGCCACACGATGCAGAGCTATCTCTCCAACAAAACCCAGCCGTATGCCACCTCGCAGTACCCGATTTTCGTGGCGGAGGTCGCTTCGACTTTCAATGAAGCGCTCCTGATAGATTACATGCTGAAGACGATCAAGGACGACCAGGTGAAGCTCTCCCTGCTGGGAAGGTATCTCGAAAACATCAAGGGCACGGTATTCCGCCAGGTACAGTTCGCGGAATTCGAGCTTGCCATCCACGAGGCCGCGGAGAAAGGCGAGGCGCTCACCGGGGACAGGTTGAACGAGATGTACATGGACATCACCAAACGATATTATGGGCATGACAGGCAAATCTGCATCGTCGATGACGATGTGAAGGCAGAGTGGTCGTACGTACCGCATTTCTATTACAATTTCTATGTCTACCAGTACGCAACGTCGTTCACGGCATCGGCGGCGCTTTCCGAGCAGGTGCTCGCGGGGAGTCCCGGGGCAACGAAGAAATATCTTGATTTTCTCTCCGCCGGCGGATCGAAGTATCCGATCGACTTGTTGAACGACGCGGGCGTCGATATGTCGACGGGCAAACCCCTCGAGCTGACGATGCAAAAAATGAACCGGGTGATGGATGAGATGGAGAAGATTTTGGAGAAGGGGAAGTAGGTGAGTAGATGAGTAGGAGGGGGGATATGGAATACTGGAATGATGGAGTAATGGAACTTATATGATCGGAAGAGTAAACAGTATACAGTAAACAGTAAACAGTAAACAGTAAACAGCAAACAGTACTCAGTAACCGGTGACCAGTGACCAATGACCAGTGACCAGTGAGCACTGGCTTGGTCGGTCGACGCGCTTCCTGGCTTGCCAGGAGCGTGAGTTCTCCACTCGCCGAGAGTAGCTCCCCACTTCCCCACACCACTATTCCAATACTCCAGTACTCTCCGCCGGCACAGGATGCGCTTTCAGCGCAATCTACTCACCTACTCACCTACTTCCTATACACATAACTCGCCGAATACCGCGTCCTCGGAATCACATACGTCAACTCTCTTTCCACTGTCATCGGGTAGGCAAGCCTGTCAAAAGTCACTTCGATCCTCTCCTTCACGCTGTCATCTCCCGTGATTTGGAACTTAACCGGTATTTTCAATATCGAATCTGGAAATGAATAAAATTCAATCGAGCGCAGACCCCAATCGTTTCTGAATTGCCATTTCGTGTCGAACGACTTCAATTTGTCCTTTCCCGCATAATAGTTCACGGATACGGTGTACGGTCGATACCTCGTAGAGAGGAGAAGCTCGAGGTTAAATGTTGTGGTGTCTCCTGACTGCGATTTTTCTTCCGAGCGTTGAACTCTCACCCAGGTGGTATCGAACGATTCCCGGGGCGCGATCACCGCAGAGGTTACCCGTGCATCGATAAGCGTATCGGTCCCTCCGTGCGCGATTTTCAGGTTCCGCAGGTATTCTCCGCTCTTCACTGAAATTTCTTTCGTGCGTTTCGTCATGTCGTAACTCTCATCGAGGTGGAGATCGCGGTACCAGAGTCGGTCGTAGACCGGCTGGGATAGCAAATAGCCTGAGAGGGTGACGAATGCAACTATCATCGCCGCAAGAATTCCGCCCGACTTTATTCTTATCGCCGCGATGTTGAGTCGTGGTGAATCGCGGAGAACGGCCATCCCTGCGTAAGAAAACGGAAGTATGTAAAGTGTCAGGAACAGTAACATGATGCCGTTGAACGCCAGCCACGCCCCGATATCCCCGGGAAGTCCCATCGCGGCGCCACGAAAGAATAATGGGCTCCACTCCGAAAAAATAATGCGCAGCATCCACCAGGGCGAAATAAGAACCAGAAGGAACTTGATGAACGGGTTGCGCGACAGCATCGCGAGACTGATCAGGACTAATGCGGCAGCCGGCTCGACGATGAGTTTGACGTTCACCAAGCCGAAAGCGAGAAGATAGACGACCAGTATGATCGCCGCCCGCCTGAAATACACATAGGGACACCGGGAGAGGCGAAGGGTTCCGGAGAGGCGAAGGGAAATCCAGACGCCGATACTCATCGCGATAGCTGCAAGGAGATAGTACCATGGGATCGTCGTCATCCACGGGTGGCGGATGCCGCGAGCGATCGCGATAACATCCGATGAGAACCAGCCGCACACAACGATGATCAGAGAGAAAAGCGCCACCCTGATCCCGGACCACCGGATCCTTTCCGGTGCATCGGGGGGCTCACGGCGTTTCCGCACAGCAATGAACGCGAGAATGGTGAATGCAATTGCAACCGAGGCGAAGAGCCTGACCATTGTCAAGGAAATGAAGAACGGCGTTTCGCCGATGACGTAAAGCCAATATTGTTGAGTACCCCTTGCGGGTACGCCTCCATCGAATCTCTCGACGAGTCTGATGATAACGTCGCCTGTGCGTTTGAGGCCGCGCGCGTCGAAATTCTCAAAATTATCGCGCGGAGTGTGGATGGGTTTCGTCACGTCCGTTGTGAAATCGATTGCGGCTATTCCCTTGTGAAGAAATGACTCGTGATCCGAGCCGGCTCCCTGCCGCTGTGCGTAATTCAAAGAATAAAAATGTGTGGCATAATCCAGGTTGTGATAGCCGAGCTTGTAAAATTCTTCGTAGCCGGCTTCCACCAGCCACTGCGGCGCGCTGGCCCCATGCGTGTCGGGATCCAGGTCTATCATGCCAAGCCCATTCGCCATATCGACCTGCAGCATCATGACGACGCTATCGAGGTCGGCAAAGTGCTCGACAAAGTATTTTGACCCTTCGAGCCCCTGTTCCTCGCCTCCCCAGCAGCAGAAGACGAGCGTCGATTGCATACTTCGATTGCAGAGTACCCGTGCCGCTTCAATCAACGTTGCAGAACCGGAGCCATCGTCGTCGGCTCCGGGAATTTCCGGTCCTGCGGAATCGATGTGTCCACCCAGGAGGATGATTCGCTGCGTCGCGCCCCGCTTCACGCCGATCGCAATGCCGCTCGTGGTATTCACATTCGTCGAGTAGGGCATTTCCATGATGTACGCGGTGTCGCAGCCGTATTCTCTGAACTTCCCTATGGCGTACTGCATCGCCTGCCGTTCAGCGGGGGAGCCCATCGGACGCGGCCCGATGTCCACACTCAACGTTTTGAGGATCTGCGTGGCATTATCCTGCGAGAATTCTGTCTGCGAATGGAGTGGATGGAGGAGGAGGAAGAGAGGGAGCAGTCGTCCGAAACTTTTCATGGCAGAGTTCTTTCAAAGAATTCCAGTATCTTTTTCTCATACCGTTGACCTGCAACCTGCCAGATGTTATTATGTGAAGCGTCTTCGACGGGGAAAAGTTCCTTCGGACCGTTCGCCTGTTCATACAGCGAGATGGAGTATTGATGACTGATAAGGTGATCCATCGTGCCGTAAACGAACAAGATGGGGATGCCTATCTGCTTGACTGCCTCAAGCGGGGAGACGTCGCTTGCCTTGAACTTTGCCATCAATTCGGAGCGGACGATGACAATATTCCTCAGGAAGTGGAACGGCAGCTTGATGATGCGTCGCTGGTAGTCATCGAACACCGAGCGGAGCGTCGCGAACGAGTTTTCGGCGACCACCGCTGCAATGCGTTTGTCCATCGCCGCGGCCTGCAGGGCGACAGCCGCCCCCATCGATGTTCCGATAATGCCGATCTTGCCGGGCGGCAGGTCGGTCCGGGAGACAAGGTAATCGATAATTCTTATGACGTCGTCTTTCTCATAGTATCCGTACGTGCAGAATTTTCCGTCACTGCGGCCATGCCTGCGCGCATCGTAGAGGAAGACGTTGAAGTGATGATCATGCAGAATTCTGGCGTGGCGGATTCCGTCAATCTTGCAATCTGCGACGCCGTGGAGGTAGAGAACCGTCCCCTTCGCCGGTGCCGGCGCTTTGATGAGCCAGCTATTGAGCTTCATCCCCTCACCGGTGATGACATTGATCTCCTCGTAGGGGAGCCCGGCGTCGGACGGCGTCAACGGCTGCCCGAGTGCGCGGTAGAACTCAGCGGTTCGCCGCCTGGGCTGCAGGAGAATGACAGGTCCCACGAGAAAAAGTACGATTGATACGGCCGCCAGGAATGCAAGGAAAGCGACTATCAGGATGAAGAGAACGGTCATTCACATGAATACATTGTGAGCAAACAGGCGATTTAATATAGAGAGAGAAGGAGTCGGAAGCAACTTGGGTGCTCGCTGAGTTTCAATCATGATACTGAGACAACACCGTAACGCGGTCTGGCGGATATGTATTCTGACCGACATTCTTCGTATATTCTCAGACCGATGATCCTCGTCCATGCGCGGCAATAAGCTCTTCAAATTTCTCGACTATTATGTCGGCATTCCTCTGCTCGTCGGAATGTCTTTTTTCAGGACGGGGAGGAAGAAAGCCGACCTCCATGATATCGCCCCGAGGCGAATCCTCCTCGTAAAGTTCGTCGCTCTGGGTGACGCCGTTCTCCTCGTTCCGGCGATCAGGGCTCTCCGCAGGAAGTTTCCCAAAACTGAAATTACATTTCTCGGCACAACCCTGACCGAATCATATCTGAAACAGTTTCCCGAATACATCGATCGTTTCATCACCGTCGACATTGGAAGTCTGATGCGCACTCCCTCCTACCTCGCGCGCACCGTAAGGAAGATACGCTCGCTGGAATGCGACTTCGCAATTGATTTCGAGCAATGGCCACGGCTGAGTGCGATCCTCGTCACCCTTTCCGGCGCACCTATCCGGCTGGGATTCCGGACGAAAACGCAACATCGCGATACCGGGTTCACCCACGTGATTGAACGTGACGCCGCGATCCATGAGGTGGATAATTTTCTCGCTCTCGCGGAGATGATGACCGGAGAGAAAGAGTCGCGGGAGCTGGAAACGAAAGTCGATGAGGCCGGGCTTGTGAAGGCGCAGGGATTTCTGTTGCGATATCGCGGGCAAAAAAAGGTCCCGCTGGTCGTCGTCCATCCCGGCTGCGGGGGACACGGATTCCCGCGCGAATGGTCGCCGAAGAACTATGCGGACACGATCACCAAACTTGCGGCCGACCGTGATCTCTTCTTCGTGGTGAGCGGAACTTCATCGGAATATCAGGCGATGAATGCAGTCTGCAACGGTGTGCGGGCTCAAATTGCCACCTATACGATTCAATCTCCGGATGATTTCGCGGCACTGTTATCGTTATCATCACTGCTGATTTCGGGGAACAACGGCGCGATGCATCTTGCCGCAGCGCTCCAGGTTCCCCAGATCGCGCTGCACGGGCCGACAAATGCGCAGCAGTGGGGGCCGGTGAATCCGAATGCGGTAGTTATTCGATCAACGTGTCCGCAATGCCCGTGTCTCGATTTGGGGTTTGAGTATCACCGGCGCGACGGATATTGCATGGAGCAAATAGCAGCAGAGGAGGTCTATAACGTTGCAAGGGGAATTCTCGGCGGGAAGGAAGAGCTGCCCCGCTAGGAGTCGAACCTAGACTTCCTTGATCCAGAGTCAAGTGTGTTGCCAATTACACCACGGGGCAGTATTTGAGCAGTTGCAAAAATAATATAATGAAAACCGGTGCGAGTTGCAATGAGTTAAGGGCCGGTGCCTCCGCGCGCGATCGCAGCATCGGCATCTCTCACTGCCCGGATGATGAGCGAATCCGCGTAAAATTTTTCCCGGAGCCCGTTAAGTAATACTACACATTCCTCACTCTTGTGTAACGTGAAGCATAATTCCCGTAGTCGTTCGAGAGCCTGCAGGGCATAATCAGGCATCCCGCTTTGAATGTTCTTCTCGAGCTGCGTTTTGATGAGCACGTACTCTTTCTCGGGTTGTCGGGAACTGCGGCAGAAACCCGCGGCAAAAAAGTATACCTGGGGAGAATTCTCGATCGCCATCTCTTCCGTAATCGCCTTCATCGCCAGCACGCTGTCTCCGAGCTCGTATGCCGAGATGGCGAGAAGCGTTCTCGCCTTCGGATAATAAGGGTATTCGGCGAGGATCATTTTTGCCTGCTCCCGCGCTTCGCCGTACCGGGCTTGTTCAACCTGATTCGCCGCGAGATACAATCGCGCTTCCGCCAGTCGCGGATAATTTTCGATTGCGTCCGAAAAACTCCTCGATGCTTCCAGTTGACGGTCCTGATGGTCCAGGATAATCCCTGAGAGGTACTGCCGTTCTGCGTTGTACCGGTGGAGAATCCGGGGAGAAATCCATACGATGAACGCCAGCCAAACAAGCCATGGCACGAAACGAAACTTTCGAGATGCCGGTGGAATCGCAATGGAAAAAGTCTTGACTTGAAGGTCGGTCTGCTTCAGAGCCAGACCGATGATCATATAGAATGAAAGCGCCACCGGAACGGTACGTAAGTTGAGGCTCGAGAGGTTATCGATTAACACTCCTGCTATTGCGGCTATGAATCCAGCCATAAGTGTGCGTTGTGTCGGGCCAGCTCTTTTGTAGGCAGCGACAACTTTTCGGAAGTAGTAAACCACGAACGTTCCGAACAACAGCAATCCCACGAGTCCGGTCTCTGAGAGAATCTCCAGGTATTCGTTATGCGCGTGAGGGACAATATCCTCGGATTTGAGCATCCAGTAGTCCGGCGAGCGGAATCCCGGGAGGAACACTATGAAATTTCCGACGCCATTGCCGATGATCGGCGACGCAAGGAACGCTCTCCATGCCCCCTCATAGAAATACAGGCGGCGAGCAATCGCCGATTGAGGATTAAGCTCGAACATTCCTGTCAGTCTTCGGGATATAAGCTCGTGAAACATCAAAAAAGAGCCTATGGCGAGAAGGGCGATGAGGGCAATCGCCATCCAGCGCGACTTCGAAGCGCGAAAATTCAAGACGACGAATAGAACGACACTCACCAATCCCGCTGCCCACGCACTGCGTGACTCGGTTTTGACCATCAGGAAAAGAACCAGGATGGTGGCTACGATACTCAAGTTGCGGCGTAGGAAGCCTGATTTGTCATTGATAATCCGGCTGATGAGAATTGGGAGCATCAAGACCAGGTAGCCGGCGAAATATGTCCTGTTGCCGAATGTTGAACTTTGAGAAACTTGCTGTAAGACCTGAAATAAGGAGGACGATTCCGGCACCAGGTGATAGGAGAGTGCTACTAGACAGGCAAGGACAGTGACAACAACGAGCGTATCAACGGTCTGCCGGGTATCGAGATATCGAAGGCTGAAATGAAAAACACAGTAGTAGCACAGCAGGGTTAGAATCGCTTCGAGACTCAGGCGGATATTGACTGCATAAGTAATGGAAAGTGCACTCGCGCCCAGGTAAAGAAGAAAAAGTATGTGGAGCGATGAAAAGCTCAGTTCAAGACGGCTAACCGCGAGAGAATTCGTTGCTGCAACCGCCGCAAGAGCCGCCGTGAATACGATCAGGATGATAGACTTGAGAAATGTTCCATCGTTGACATTGACGACGAAGGCGAAGAGAATTGCCGTGAACATGCCCAGCAGGAGAATGCGTAAGAAGTGATCCTGCCGGCTGCGAAATAATTTTTCCCGGGCCACGGAGATGATCTTAGACGGATCTATGGAGTTACTCGATTTACGACTTCGTCAAAGTGCTTGATTTTTCAACAAAAGTCAAGGCAAAACCCCTAAATTGTGTTGACTTTCAGTCGTAATTTCGTTATATATGTTGCGCGTAAAGCAATAATAACAGCAAGGATTAAAGACTGGAGACGCCCGCATTGGTTGTCGATTCCGACGATAAGGTTACGACCTCCCAAAAACGAGAAAGAATTGGTGAACGAGAGGGGAAAACTCTCTACCATTCCGAGAGGCCGGATCTGATCATTCAGGAATTCATGGAAGATACTCCTGGAACGAACGGAAGGCAGGGCGAAATAAGCGCCTTGAGGAACGAGATCTCTTCCTACCTTTTTGAATACATCGAAGGCTTTCGCATTCCAACACATTTTGTCAGCAAGCACTCCACCACTGCGATGGTGGTCAAACGGATCGAGATGATTCCGCTGACCGTCCGCGTCTACAACGCCGGCAGCGGGTCGTTGATGAAGCGCTTCGGGATCAAGACCAACAGCATCCTCGACTTTCCCGTCATCGAACATTATCACACGGGTGGAAAACGCGCTCCGCAGTGGATCAATGAGTATCACACCTATGCATTTAATCTCCTTTCACCTGAAGAATACAAACAAATCAACCGGATTGCCTCGAAAGTAAACGCCGTCCTCAGGGGCCTGTGCGACCGGCGACAGCTCTTCGTCGCCAATCTTCAACTCGCTTTTGGAAGATACAAGGATCAGATCGTCCTCGGCGACGAGCTCTCTCCCTTTACCTGTCATTTCTGGGATGTAACGCAGCGGGGGAACCCCGATCAGGAGCGATACATTCCCGACCGGGAGAATGCCACTGAAGCGTTTTCAGAGTTATACGGCAGATTTATTTTGAAAGTGTAGGCCCGTCGCGGCGCTGGTCACAAAATATGGTGTCGATGTAGTTGCCAGGTCGTTAGGGGTTCTGGCGATCGTTGTCACGGTCGTGTTCGTGACAAGCGACGATGCGATTGTGCGATCAGTCGTATCGGTGATTGCACTCGTCCTGGCGGGACTCGTGCTGAATTTTTTCCGTGATCCGGAGCGATCGCATCCGCCGGAGGAGAATATCGTCGTTTCGCCGGCCGATGGAAAAGTCGTGGTCATCAAGGAAGTATTCGAACCGGAATATCTCGGAACGAATGCGCTACAGGTGAGCATCTTTATGTCGCCGCTGGACGTCC
>DASYTP010000238.1:0-8301 GCA_036002145.1 Bacteroidota bacterium
CGACCCTTCAACATTTCAGGCACTTTACATTTATCCGAAGGATTCCTTCTGGAGTCTGAGGATGCTGAGTACTCCGAGAAAGAACGGAACATTCACCCTGCAAGCTCTACCTGAGACCCGGACCGACGAGTGGTGGTCGAAGGTCGTGAATGCTCCCCGTGAGCACGTGGGGAATAACCGGGGAGAGGGCATACGGGTGGCAGTCATCGACACAGGCGCCGGGCCCCACAGGGATCTCGCTGTTGTTGGCGGACAGAATTTTACTGACACTGGATCCCCGGCCGAATACGCCGACGTCGACCAGCACGGCACACATGTGAGCGGCATCATTCGGGCGAACGGAAGCCTCGTAGGGATTGCGCCTGCCTGCGAATTGTATGCCGGAAGAGTTTTTCCGTCGTCCGAGGAGGGGGCCGCCAACGATGATATTGCCGAGGCGATCGTGACGGCGGTGGACACGTGGAAATGTGATATTCTGAATATGAGCCTCGGGGGCGAGTATGATGAGCTACTGGAAGATCGAATCGATTACGCGACGCAAAAGGGATCTCTGTGCGTCGTGGCTGCCGGGAACTCCTCCGGCGCAGTGGAGTATCCAGGGGCGCTGAAGAACTCGTTTTGTGTTGCGGCCGTGGGACAGCGGGGACATTATCCGGGCGATTCGATTCATGTCGATGCCGAGCCGTTGACGCCTGGACTGTTCGGCGCCGATGGCTTGTACGCCGCCGAATTCACATGCCGCGGTGCCGAAGTCGACGCATGTGCACCGGGTGTGGCGGTCATATCCACGGTGCCCGGAAATGTTTATGCCGCATTCGATGGAACTTCGATGGCGACTCCGATCGTCAGCGGTGTGGCGGCGCTGGTCTTGTCGAAATCAAGAGATATCATGAAGCAACCGAGAGACCAGGTGCGGACCACCGCATTGCGAAGCAAAATTGAGAGTGTCCTCGATGATATCAAACTGCCTGTGGATTTCCAGGGAAAAGGGTTCTCGCGCATTTGAATCTCAGGGGAGAATTCCCTATGTTGACAGTTAGAGATGAATCGCATCTGTCGTAAACTCCATGAAGCGTGAAACCTACATTCTTTATTGTGAACTTGGCGATCCGAACGCTGACACGGACCCGGAAGACCTGGCCCAGCTGGCGAAGCAGTATGGCCTGACCATTGTCAAGGAGCGGCGGGCCCAGGTGACTGTTGAAGCCTCCGGTGAGGAAATCGAAAAGCTGAAACGTGAACATCCCCGCGTGGCGATCACCAAACGGAAGCAGTACCATCGCGCGGTATGAGGGGGGCGGGATGCATCCGGGATTGTTTCCACCATTCCTGCATTTGAGAACGTTGCCAACCTCGATCGGGTGCCGGTGAAAAATTTTACGGTGATTGCTTTACCGATGAAGATTAAAGGAGGCAGCGGCGGACCGCTCAGGATTGTCGCGATGTTTTGATTCTTCCCGCCTCCTTCGTATATTTTCCTATCGAATCACGCCTTCACAACCACAGGACAGCCATGGCAGAGACGACTCCTTCTCACGCAACAATTGCAAAAGTTCAATCCATTCAAAGCGCGCTGAGAGAAAACAAGATCGACGGCTGGTTGTTCTACGATTTCTGGAAACGGAACGAATTTGCCCAGCGCATCCTCGAATGCCCGAAACACGTCCTGAACACGCGTCGGTTCTTTTATCTCATTCCTGCCAATGGAACCCCGCAGAAGCTGGTGCACAGCATCGAGCGATGGAATCTCGACCAGATGCCGGGGGAGAAGACGATTTTTTTGAGCTGGCAATCGTTGGAAGTAGGACTGAAAAAAATCCTGAAGGGAATGAAGACCGTTGCCATGGAGTACTCCCCCGAAAATGCAATCCCGTACATCTCCAAGGTCGATGCCGGAACCATTGAGATGGTAAAAGGTGCGGGCATCAACATCGTCTCGTCGATGAACCTGACTCAATACTTCGAGTCTCGCTGGACTGAGGAAGCGTATCGCGACAATCTTGAGACGGCAAAGATCATGCGCGCCGTCGTTGATAGAACATTCGGTTTCATGAAGGAGAAGCTCGCCCCGGGGTCTGGAAATGCCCGCCGGTCACCGCTCACGGAGTACGATGTGCAGCAATTCATGCAGAAACAGTTCAACGACAACGGCCTGACGACTCTTGAAGCACCGAACTGCTCGGTGAATGCCAATAGCGGTAATCCCCACTACGAGCCGACGAAAGAAGTCCACTCAGAGCTCCATGAAGGGGATTTCATTCTCATCGACCTCTGGGCAAAGAAGAACAAACCCGGCTCAACCTATAACGACATTACCTGGGTCGGATATCTCGGATCCACCGTCCCGGACAAGTACACGAAGGTGTTCAACGTCGTAAGGGATGCGCGTGATGCCGCAGTCGATCTATTGAAGACGTCGTTCGCGGCAAAGAAGACCGTCCGTGGCTGCGACGTCGATGATGCCGCGAGGAAGGTCATCGAACGGGGGGGATTCGGAGAGTATTTCATTCACCGCACGGGGCATTCGATTACGGAGGACCTCCATGGCAGCGGCGCGAACATGGATAACCTCGAAACAAAGGACGAGCGAACGATTATCCCCGAAACGTCATTCTCTATCGAGCCGGGCATTTACTTTATGGGCGATTTCGGCATACGCAGCGAAATCAATGTGTATATCTCGAGGAATTACGAAGTCATTGTCCCGGGTGAGCCCAGACAGCAAGAAGTTATTCCCATCCTGCGATAAGTCAGGCGTTCTTTCCAACATTCCAACGATACGATGAAGTCCTGGATGTTCATATGCATCCTGCTTCCAATAGCCGGATGCTCGCGGAACGAAGAGAGCGTGATATCGGCCTCAGGCACAATAGAAGGAACCGATGTCAACATTTCTACGGAAGTCCCCGGGAGGGTCAGAGAACGACGGGTCGACGAAGGATCGCGTGTTGGCCGGGGAGATACGCTCCTGATCATCGATGACACTGAGTATCAAATCCAGCTCCGTCAGGCTTCAGCAAATGAGGATGCTGCCGAAGCGCAATACAGGTTGACAGTGGAGGGGCCGAGAAAAGAGGACGTTGCCCAGGCGGAGATCGCATTCAAGAACGCTGAAGATGATTTCAAACGCATGGAGGGACTGCTTGCATCGCACTCGGTTTCTCAGAAACAATATGACGACGCGCGCGCCCGGGTTATCGCTGCCCAGCAGGCCTATCTGAAGTTACAAACGGGCTCCCGCCGTGAAGAGATCGCCACGGCACGGGCACGGCGCGAACAGGCTGCTGCCCAGGTCGAGTTGCTCCGGAAGAAAATCCGCGATTGCCACGTCCTTGCTCCATCCGCCGGCGTGGTGACGCTGAAATCCATCGAGCCCGGCGAATTCGTCTCTGTCGGCGCAAGCCTTCTGCGCATCACCTATCTCGACAACGTCAAGCTCACCATCTACGTCAGTGAGCCCGATCTCGGCAGGATCAGGCTTGGCCAGCACGCCCGTATAACGATCGATAGCAAGAAGAACAATACCTTCGACGGAGTGGTGACCTATATCTCCCAGATCGCAGAGTTCACGCCAAAAAATGTTCAGACAAAAGAGGAGCGGGCCAAGATGGTTTTTGGTGTGAAGCTCCTGATCGAAAATCCCGAAGGCATCCTGAAGCCCGGGATGCCGGCCGATGCGTTTATGGCAAATGAATGAATGCAGCAATCATCACCACTGGCCTCTCCAAAAACTTCGGCGATATCAAAGCAGTCGATCATCTCGATCTAAGCGTTAAACAGGGGGAAATGTTCGGGATGGTCGGACCGGATGGCGCTGGAAAGACAACGACGATTCGCATGTTGTGCGCCATCCTTGCCCCAACGTCGGGGAGCGCAACGATCCTCGGTCACGACATCCGGAAAGAACCGCACCTGGTAAAACAGGACATCGGCTACCTCTCTCAGCGCTTTACACTGTACGGCGATCTCAGCATCGACGAAAACATGGAATTCTTTGCAGAGATCAATAAGGTCTACGATTACAGGGAACGGCGTGAGGAACTCCTGGAGTTCACGCGTCTCACGCCGTTCAGAGATCGGCTTGCCGAGAAACTCTCCGGCGGCATGAAACAGAAACTTGCGCTGGCGTGCACGCTGATCCATCGACCGAAAATCCTCTTCCTGGACGAACCGACAACCGGCGTGGATCCTGTTTCGCGACGCGACTTCTGGAGAATTCTCCAGAATCTCCTGGCGGGCGGAATCACGATTGTCATGTCGACCCCATACCTCGATGAAGCGGAGCGCTGCACGCGTGTCGCGCTGATGAATGACGGCGGCGCAATGGTCGTTGATACACCGGCAAACCTTAAAAAACTCATGCACGGTGAGATATTTGAAATCGTCTGTAATCGGGTTCGGGACGCGTTCGCGCTTCTCAAAGCGAATCCGATGGTGCGTGAAGTGCAGGCATTCGGCGACCGGTTGAATGTTCTCATTGAGGACGGTTCCCGGCAACTTTCCGCGGTCACGACATTGCTTCAGTCGAGCGGAGTACTCATCGAAACGGCGAGAGCCGTGACACCCTCGCTCGAAAACGTTTTCATTTCCCTCCTTACCAGGAAAGAATCGAGATGAACGCGATCGAAGTCAGGGATCTGACGAAGAGATTCGGCAAGTTTACAGCCGTCGACCGGGTGAGTTTCACGGTTTCTGAAGGGGAGGTGTTCGGATTTCTCGGGGCGAACGGCGCAGGCAAATCGACGACGATCCGAATGTTATGCGGACTCCTCGAATCCACCTCCGGCACCGCGACCGTAGGGGGCTTCGACATCAACAGGCAGACGGGGCTATTGAAACAAAGCATCGGCTACATGTCTCAAAAGTTTTCGCTGTACGACGACCTCACCGTGGAGCAGAACATACGATTTTACGGCGGCGTCTACGGGCTTCGCAACAACCGGCTGCTGGAACGTATGCAGTGGGTGCTGACCATGGCCGACCTGCGGGGAAGGGAGCGGAGCCTCACCAAGACGCTTTCCGGCGGCTGGAAGCAGCGGCTTGCGCTCGGATGTGCCATTCTTCACCGTCCGAAGATCGTTTTCCTCGATGAACCTACGGGCGGCGTAGACCCGCTCTCGAGAAGAAATTTTTGGGAGTTGATCAACCGGTTGTCGTCGGAAGGGGTCACGGTTCTGGTAACGACACATTTTCTCGACGAGGCGGAGTACTGTAACGATATCATTCTCATCAATGCCGGCAAGCTCATTGCGGGCGGAAGCCCCTCGCGGCTGAAAACGGAGCATATGAAGTTTCCGATTCTCGAAGTTTCCTGCACCAATGTTGTCGAGGCGCTGGAGTTCGTGCGGCAACAGCCCTGGGCGATGGAAACATCGATCTTCGGAACGCAGCTTCACGTCATGGTCCGCGATGAAGAGCAGGGTCGGGATCTCATCAGGCGATCTCTGAGCGAGAAGAACATCGCGGTCGATCGCGTCGAACGGATCGTGCCTTCGCTGGAAGACGTCTTTCTCTATTTGCTCGACGAAGTCGAAGCCCCGACCAAAGTCGGGTTGGATCGGACTTCGGCGCCGCCGGGGATGGCCGCGTGAGACTGGCGCTGAAGCCGGTGATTGTGAAGGAGTTCCGGCAGATACGTCGCGATCCGACCTCCCTCGGCATGCTCCTGTTTCTTCCTGCATTCCTCATCATCCTCGTCGGCTATGCCATGAATTTCGACGTCAAGCATATTCCGCTTGCGATCATGGATCAAAGTATGACAGCGCAGAGCCGCGACTTCCTGAAAACCTTCAGGCAAACGGAGTATTTCGATGATCGATTCGCCGTTTCGACCTATGAGGAAGTCGAAGAGCTCTTCGCCCGCGGGCACGCGAAAGTTGCACTCGTCATTCCCGCAACATTTGCACGAAACATTCTGGCAGGCCGGGATACGGACGTACAGATTCTCGTTGATGGCTCGGACAACACCACCGCGACCCAGGCGCTCGGCTACGCAGTCGGGATGGCCGCAAATTATTCATCCCGGCTTGTTGCACAAACGTTTCAGCGGAAAGGGGTCCGGCAGTTTGCGCCGATCGACTTTCGCCCGCGCGTATGGTACAATCCCGATCTCGTCACATCGAAATTTCTCGTGCCCGGATTGATCGGCTTTATCATCATGCTCACGGCGGTTGTCTCGACGTCGCTGACGGTCGTGCGTGAGAAAGAACGTGGAACGATGGAACAGATCATGGTATCGCCGCTGCGTCCGCGGGAAGTCATCCTCGGGAAGACGATCCCATACCTCTTCATTGGATTGGGCACCGCAACAATCATTATCGTTCTTGGATATCTGTTATTCGATGTACAAATCCGGGGAAGCATGGTCCTCCTGTATGGGGCGATAGTTGTTCTCCTTCTCGGCGCGCTGGGACAGGGCTTGCTGATTTCCACGGTCACGGACTCGCAGCAGGTGGCGTTCATGCTGTCGGTGTTCAGTTCGCTCCTCCCGTCGTTCCTGCTGTCCGGGTTCGTGTTTCCGATCAGCAGTATGCCGGTCGTCCTGCAAGTGATTTCCAATATTGCCGTGAACAAGTTTTTCCTCATCATCGTTCGCGGCATCATGTTGAAAGGACTGGGCTTCACGGCATTGTGGGAGCAGTTTTTGTACATGGGGATCTTTGCCCTTGCCACGCTCGGGATCAGCTCGTTGAGGCTGAAGAAAAAGAGCCGGTGACCGATGACCAAAAGTCTGCACATCATCTTTGAGATCATCAGGAAAGAATTCTATCAGATCCGCCAGGACAAACGGATGCTCATGACATCGTTCCTGGCGCCGCTGATGCAGGTGTTTCTGTTGGGTTATGCCGCGACGACCGACATCAAGTACAGCACGATGGTGGTGTGCGACCTGGACAGGACACAGGTGAGTCGTGAATTCATTTCAAAATTTACCAACTCCAATTATTTTGTCGAAGGATATAACGTCCCTGATCCGCGGGAGATAGACTTCCACATCGAACACAGCGAGGCCTCGGTGGCGCTTGTGATTCCGCCGTCGTTCGGCGAATTGATTGCGAAGCATCAGACTGCCCGGGTACAGATGATTCTTGACGGCTCGGATGCAAATACGGCGACGATACTCCTCGGCTATGCGACCCAGATCGTGAACCAGTATGCGGAATCTGTCGTGATCCAGAGCTTGCCGGCCAGACGAATGCCGGATGGGAGGGTGATCCCCGAGCCGCGAGTGTGGTTCAACCCGGACCTCAAGAGCTCGAACTACATGGTACCTGGTGTCGTCGCCTTCGTGCTCATGATCATCACGATGACGCTGACATCGCTGGGGATCGTCAAGGAAAAAGAGGTCGGCACGCTTGAACAGCTTCTGGTCACGCCCATCAAGCCATACCAGCTGATCGCCGGAAAGCTGATCCCGTTCATTATCATTGGATTCATCGACGTCATGGGCGTTCTCGCGATAGCGCATTACTGGTTCGAGGTGCCGCTGCGGGGACATCTGCTGACGCTGTTTTTCCTTAGTGGCTTGTTTATTCTCACGACACTCGGCTTGGGGCTCTTTATCTCCACGATCGCAAGGACTCAGCAGCAAGCTATGCTCATCGCGCAGTTTTTCTTCTTCATGCCATTCATTTATCTCTCCGGTTTCGCGTTCCCGATTGCCAACATGCCACAGGTGATTCAATACGTCACGTACGTCATCCCTCTCCGGTATTTTTTGGAGATTGTGAGAGGGGTATTCCTGAAGGGGAGCGGTTTCGCGGAGCTCTGGACCCAGGCCGTCGTGCTCTTCGCGTTCGGAGTTGTGATTTTGACTTTGAGCGTGCTTCGGTTCAGAAGAAGGCTGGGATGATAATACTTTCGCTGGCGCCCCGTTTTATCGAGCCAAGTTTTTTCTCATCTACTCACATACTGAACTACTCCACTACTCCACATCTCATCATGAATTCGTCCCTACCTTGATCCTTTTCTCTCTTCAATGAAAAACCTCCCGCAGATCGGTCGGCGGGAGGTTTCGCGCACATCGCATATCGCACATCGAGCGTCGCGTCTACTTGACCAGGAGCATCTTCCTCACCGCCGTATACGTCTGCGCAACAATCCCTTCATCCTCATCCGGAATACCTTCCGCTTTGAGGTGATAGAAATACACTCCCGAAGGCAAGTTACTCGCGTCGAACTCAACCTCCTGGTCGCCGTCGTCCATTTCCTGGCGTTCGAGGAGTGTCACAACTTCCTGTCCAAGCACGTTGTACACTTTGAGCGTGACAAAACTGGCAACTGATAACTGATAACTAATAA
>DASYTP010000239.1:0-3524 GCA_036002145.1 Bacteroidota bacterium
CGCTTCAGAGAATGCATAGAGAAGTTTCGCCCCGTGCTTGATTATTCCCCTCCATTCCTGATACGTGCCGGGCATAAACCCTGGAACATCCTCAAAAACGAGGAGGGGAATGTTGAATGCATCACAAAACCGGACGAATCGTCCACCTTTTACAGATGAGTCTATATCCAATGCTCCGGCCATCTTTGCAGGTTGATTCGCGACGACTCCGATCGGCTTGCCGTCGAGCCGGGCAAAACCTACGATAAGGTTGGGGGCAAACAACTCGTGAACTTCAAAGAAACTTGACCCGTCATCCTCGTTATCCACAACCATCTGGATAACCTGCTTCATATTGTACGGCTTGCCGGGATTGTCGGGAACGATGGTATTCAAGCCATCATCGCGTCGATTGGGATCGTCTTTGACCTGCTTGACGGGAGGGGGGCTCTTCCAACTGGATGGCAGGTAGCCGATGAGTTTACGAATATAGCTCAGACATTGCTTTTCATCCTCGCATGCAAAGTGAGCAACTCCTGATTTTGTGGCATGCGTGACTGCTCCGCCGAGATCTTCGAATGATACGTCTTCGTGAGTCACGGTCTTGACGACATTCGGGCCAGTGACAAACATATAGCTTGTTTTTTTCACCATGAGAGTAAAGTCCGTGATCGCAGGCGAATAGACAGCGCCACCAGCACACGGACCCATGACAGCCGAAATCTGCGGGATCACACCGGAAACAAGCGTGTTGCGCAGGAAAATATCCGCATATCCCCCGAGACTCACCACTCCCTCCTGGATGCGGGCTCCGCCGGAGTCATTTAACCCGATTATCGGTGCTCCGACCTCCAGCGCCATATCCATGATCTTGCAAATCTTCTCTGCATGTGCTTCGGAGAGGGAACCACCGAATACCGTAAAATCCTGACTAAACACAAAAACCAATCTTCCGTCGACCCTGCCTGCGCCGGTGACAACGCCGTCTCCCGGGTATTTTTGTTTTTCCATGCCGAAATCATGAGATCGATGTTCGACAAGTGCATCGAACTCCTCGAAGCTTCCGGGGTCGAGCAGAAGATCGAGCCGCTCACGAGCGGTGAGCTTACCTTTCCTGTGCTGATCCTCGATACGCTTTTCTCCACCGCCGAGCTTTGCGAGCTCCTTGCGTTGGCGAAGTTCCTGGATTTTATCCGATTCCTGTGATTTAGCCATCTAAGATTTCTCCTGTTCTCTTTCCATCTCCCTGGCGACCGTCGGTACGAATGAACCCGGGCGCTCGATTCCAGGTAACCCGAGAATCCCGCGCGCACGATTGAGCGCGTCGTCGATATTCCCAAAAATGTTCTCCTCCCCGATCTCGTAAAACAGGTTCGATTGCGCGACAAGCTCCATGTTTGACCGATGCTTGCCCCCTGTCATGCCATCGGCTATCACGGCGGAGAGCGGCGATTCAATTGCGGCGAGCAGCGCGATCGTGGTTGCCGGTTGTATCAGGGCTTTGAGCGTCGCAAAATCGACCGCCGGTATTGAAGGGGCAGGAAGCATCGAGGGTATCTCGCCGAAACGGCTCCCGATCGTTTCGACCGGAAGGTTGAATGCCTGCACGACCAGTGTAGACATTATCAAGGCGATTAACGAACCCGGAATCTTATGAACGAACCGCTGCCAGAAAACGATGATAAGCAGTGATCCTACGGCAATGAGTGACGAGTAGATATTAATGGAACCCAGGCGAGCGAAGCCCATGACAACGAGCATCACACCTGCCATGAGGGTTGCTATCGTCAAACCATTTATTCCGTAACGTTGGACGATGCCGTACACAATTACCACGAAGGCGCCCGTAGGCCCCCGATTTGCACTTTGCTTCCCCCTAATGCAGAGATAATAAACCCCGCCACGATCGCCGTAAACAATCCCTTCTCAGGTGACACTCCGGAAGCAATTGCAAACGCAATCGCAAGCGGCAGCGCAACGATGCCGACGATGAGACCCGCCGTTATAGCCAAGGTAAATTGATCTTTTGAATAGTGCTTGAGGGTGGTCAGGAGTTTGGGTTTGAGCACGCGGGAGCTTCGGGGGTTCTTAAATTTATTTTAGAATTATTGGTGAATGATTGTATGAATATAGGTAAACACGTTAGGGATTTCAAAAGCGGCGTTTCCGCCAATTTCCCCGACCCTGCTTCCGCCCGCTCTGATCTGCGCCACCATAGGAGTTGTGGACCCTGGGTCGTGAAGATGCGGGGTGAGATCGTTTCTCCCCTTCGGCTTTGGGCAGCGGCAGCAGCTTCACGTCCTGGAGCGACTGGAGCGAGATGCTTCCGCGGAAATTGAACAAAATCTGCTTGAAGAATTTCTGTTCCTCGGGGCTTGCCACGAGCGAGATTGCCTCCCCCTTTTTACCGGCCCTTGCTGTTCGTCCGACGCGATGCGTGTACGACTCGACATCTCTCGGTATTTCATAGTTATAGACATGCGTGACGTCCTCGATATGCAGGCCCCGGGCAGCGACGTCCGTCGCAACGAGAACGTTGAATCGCTTTTCGCGGAAATCGTTCGTCACCCGTTCCCGCTGCGATTGTGAGAGATCCCCGTGCAAGCTTCGCGCATGGACGCCCTGCGAACTGAGCCGCTTCGCAAGCTTGGAGGCAAAATGCTTGCGGTTGCAGAACACGAGGGCAAGGTCGCGCTCATGCTTGAGGAGATGGATGAGCAGGGGCATTTTGAGCTCCTGCGTCGTCTGGTAGTACGTCTGGCGAAGAAACTCAGGCTTAACGCTGGAGGGAAAACTCACCTGTACGGCATCCGTGAGGTACTTGCGGCTCAGCTGCGCAATTTCTTTTGAGACTGTCGCGCTGAAGAGCAGCGTCTGCTTCTTTTGGGGCATGCGGCGGAGAATTCTTTCGATATCCTTGATGAAACCCATGTCGAGCATGCGGTCCGCCTCATCGAAGACGAGATAGTGGACAGCATCGAGCTGCAACACTCCCCGGTCGAGGAGATCGATAAGCCGTCCGGGAGTGGCGACGATGACATTTGCGGTCTTGACTTTTTTAATCTGGTTACTGATGGACACGCCACCGTAGACCGACGTGATGCCGAGCTGCTTTCCATGCGAGAATTTCTCGAACTCGCCTGAAACCTGGACGCAGAGCTCGCGCGTCGGCACAAGCACGAGGGCGCGCAGCCCATCGCGGCGGTTCAGCTGCTCGATGATTGGTATGGCAAAACTCAGCGTCTTGCCGGAACCTGTTTCCGACTGCGCCAAGACGTCGCGCCCCGCGAAGATTGCGGGAATAATTTCAATCTGGACAGGCGTCGCCTCGGTGATGCCGTGCTTCTCCAGGAGTGATACCATGGGCTTGGTGAGGTTAAAGAGGGATGATTTCATGAGGGTCGATGCTTTCTAGTTCATAAAAATGATTGAGAGGGTTAATTAGTGCCGATCCGCGAATTCTAGTCAGCCTTTAGCGGATTGCATTGGTTTGAATTCATGCTCACGGGTCCATCAATTCCGAACACAAATCTTCCAGTCCTGTT
>DASYTP010000240.1:0-8147 GCA_036002145.1 Bacteroidota bacterium
ATTTACCAAGAACATCATGCGCCGCGATATTTTCTACCCGTTCGTCTCGGCTCACGTCGATGCAGAGGGGCAAAAAATTCGCGCGACCTATGGAGCAGACTACAGGCAATTTGCCGCTTCATATGAGATTTCCGACGACATGCTCAAGTCATTCAGAGCGTTCGTTGAGAAGAAAGGGGTGAAGATTGACGAGGATGCCCTCAAAAAAGATCGTCAATACCTCACGACCCGCCTGAAAGCGTACATTGCACGCAGCATCTGGAGCGAAGAAGGGTGGTTCTCAGCGATTGCGGGAGTCGATACTCAACTTCAAAAAGCAATGACGTTATTTCCCGAGGCAGAGAAGATTGCGGGCTTAAGCGAAGGCAAGAAAACGAAGAAGCTGAACTGAACCGGAGGGAATGTTCATCTTCCCGGATGAATGCTCCATCTCCGAAAGATTGTGCAGACAACGTTCGTCTATCTTCACCAAACCTTTCGGTCAACCCCGCCAACCCAATATTCACGACATCGATCGCCTGCGTTCAATGGACACCTTCCGTATCGCAGGCCAGCCAAGGATATTCAACTTGATTTTGACCGAAATCTTTCGTAGGATTGTGCGGCTTTGAGGGTTTAATTCACTCTTTTCATTCACTTTCGCAAGGTGAAAGCATGAATAAAAAACTTTGGACCGCTTTTGTTGGAGTGTTTATAGTCATGGTTCTAACGAACTTCGTCATCCATGGCGTTTTGCTCAAGGCGACATACCTGTCGGAGGAGATGAGAATGATGGTTCGACCGGAGGCGGAAGGAGAGGCAAATCTATGGATTCATATCGTCTCAGCATTCATCACGTCCTTCTTCTTCACCCTTATTTTTTCAAAAGGGTATGAGAGCAAAGGACTGGCGGAGGGGATTCGATATGGTTTTTTTGTCGGAATGTTGATGTCCATCCCGATGGCATACGACACGTATGCCGCGATGCCCATACCTTATCACCTCGCGCTGCAATGGTTTCTCTACGGGGTGATTCAATACATCATTCTCGGCATTGTCGTAGCGATGATTTTCGGAAAGAAGGCAGAAGCAGCGACGGCATCATAGTCAGGATTCGGAGAGAACCCGTCGAGTGTCCTCGGTAAGTTTTTCGAAAACGCCGGCCGTCCTTTCACAATCGGGGTGACCGGCGTTTCTTATTTGCGCAGTCAGCTGCTGCCCAATACTTCGACCACCTTTTTCGAGTGCAGGAACGTCGATTTCATTTCTTCGTCCTGGAAACCCTCCACAATGTCACTCACAAGTTGCTGTGCTTTTCGTTTTGCCTCGTTATCGCTCTGAGCGAGACGATACTTATCCCAATACATTTGCCACAAGAAAATCCTGTGCTCGGACAATTCCGCGACCCGGAGAGCCTCATCCATGAGCGACAGGCACGCCTGAATGGCCCCTGCGTGTCCAAGAACGTTTGCCCGGCACCACAAAGCTTCGATCATAAGTTCTTTGGCATTGAGCCTTCTGGCAAATTGCTCGGCAAGTTCAGAATAATATTCTGCCTCCTTCAGGTTATTCCACGATAGATGGAGCTCCGTCAGAGTGATGTAACTTCGCGTTTCATACCAGACGTAGCCGTGAGTCTTTGCGATTTGTAAAACCTCTTCAAGATGCTGCAGCGACCTGGCGAGGTCTCCCGCCAGTAGATACTCCGCGCCGAGGTCGCGGAGATTGTCGCACTCCGCGGCACGGTTGTTTTGGCCGCGGGAAAGTGCGAGTCCGTCTTTGTGGTATGTTATTGCCTGCTGGATGTCCCCGATGTCGCGATATATTTCGCCGATATTATTCAAGCTTCCGGGGATGGCGGGATAATCGGAAATATGTTTCTTGATTTCCAGCGCTTCGGTATGATACGATAGTGCCTTTTCATACTGTCCCAGCCGGTGATACGAGAGGCCGGCGAAGTTCAATGTTGTCGCGAGCCCCTGCTTGTCTCCTATTGCCTCCTGGATCACCCGCGCACTCTCCAGTCGTTGGATGGAGAGCCGGTAGTTGCCCTGATGGAGATGGGCAGAGCCGAGATAACATAAGCTCTGCGACAACTGCTTTTGATCCGCCAGGGTCTCCGCAAGCGTCAACGCCTCGGTCGATAGTTCTATGGTCTTGTCGTATTCACCGAGCGCCATGTGAATGAAGGCGAGAGAGTTAAGACAAAACACTTTTTGGCGAGCGTCGTCCAGTTGCACCGCGAGCGCGAGGGCTTCCCGGCAGAGCATCATCGCTTTCGCAATGTCGCCGATGATTCGTGTATTCTCGGCCGCCTTTCGAAGCGCCTCAATTTCCTTTAGCCTGTTCGACGACGTCCGGGCGCCACGAAGGAGTTGCTCGTAGTGCAATAGCCCTTCCTGCGTTCTCCCGAGCGAAGAAAACGCATCGCCCAACCCTTCGTTCGCAGCCATGATCTCTTCGTCTCTTCCAGGGCCGGCTCGGTCGAGGATATCACGGGCTTGTCGATAATAGGTCATTGCTTCTTCGTGAGCGCAAAGCCCTTTCGCACGGTCTGCCGCCCGGAGTAAATAGCTGATTGCAGGTTCCTCCTGACCGGAGGCAATGAGATGATACGCAATGCGTGAGTCAAATTCTGGGTGGGTTTTGTGCCGGTCGATCATCCATGCGGCGATCATGCGATGATACTCTTCCCGAAGCTCATCCAGGATATTCTCATAGAGGACCTGACGGACCAGCGGATGATCGAAACGATAGCGATGTTGTTCATGGCGAATGAGCCCGTGTGTTTTCTCGAGCGATTGCAGCCGTTTCAGCACGGAGATGCGATCGAGGTGCAAGCATGCACCGAGCGTGTCGGAATGAAAGTACTCACCTTCACATGACGCGAGCTCAAGAAGTTCATGCTCGTCCTTGGCGAGCCGGTCGATACGCTGCAGAAGGACCTCGTGCAGGCGTCCGGAGATGACTACTGCCTCTCCGGCCGCTTTCACCATCTGCCACCTATTGCCCTCGTAGCGAACCGACTGCTGGGACTTCAGGAGGTTGACCATTTCCGAAATGAACAACGGGTTGCCATCCGTTCGTTTGTAGATCTCCCGCCTGAGAACAGGGTCTACGTCGTGCCGGTCAAAGAGTTCCGTCACATACACCCCCGACTCTTCTTCCGAGAACCTCCTGAAGTCGATGTGTTCGGCAAGCCGCTCGATATGCAGCTGACGGATCATTTCCGCGCCCCCCGCTGTTTCCTTTTGTGATTCGGCCACTCCTTCAAGAGGCCGGTAGATGCCGATCAGGAAAATCTTAAGATTGGAGATGCTTCGTGCGATATAGGAAAATAATCCCACCGTGGCGCTATCTGCCCACTGCAAATCATCGAGGGCCAGCAGAACGGGACGATCGGCTGCGATAACCTGGAATAACGTCATGACCGCATCCCACAACTGCTCTTTGTGAAAAGCGGTGGACGACTCTGCCGTAAGATTCAGGAACGATCTGATCAGTGGAAGCCTCCCGGCCAGGTTTATGCCGAATCCGGGGCTCTTGCCTGCAAGTGCGTCGAGCACTTGAAGATCGAAGTTCTGAAAGTTTGTTTTGAGCGCGCTGGCGAAGGGGTGATAGGGAAGACCGCTTTCCTTGAACAGGCATTTCCCCGTGAATACGTTCGTCCCCAGAGTGCGCGCTTCCTCGGCGACTGCCGCAAGGAATCGTGATTTGCCGATACCTGCCTCGCCGGTGATGAATGCGGTGGTTCCCTTTCCTTCGTGGGTTCCCTGCATGAGCCGGCGCAGCAGCCCGAGTTCTGTTGTCCTTCCGATGAAAATCCCACGTTCTCCCCCGGCGGGCGGTTCAATGTTTTGCGGCGAACGCAGTGACCGGGCCTGTCTAAATGAATTCAGATCGGAAAGGATCTTATCACATGACGCGTAGCGCTCATGTTTCGATTTTTGCAGACATCGCCCGACAATGCGGGCACATTCCCCCGGGATGGTCGGGTTGAGCTCATCAAGCGAAGCCGGCTCCGCATGAACAATAGTATACAATACCGCCAGCTCATAGTCGCCGCTGAAGGGAAGCTGCCCCGAAAGCATCTCATAGAACACAACGCCGAGGGAAAAAATGTCCGTCCGCCGGTCAAGAGGCTCGCCCTGAATCTGTTCCGGCGACATGTAATGTGTCGTTCCAACGATCGTGTTTGCTTGTGCGATACTCCCGTCGGACTGCATACTTCGTGCCAGGCCGAAATCCATAATCTTCACACGTCCGTCGGGTGTCACCATGATGTTGTCGGATTTGATATCCTGATGAACGATTCCGTTGTCGTGGGCTGCTTTGATCCCTTGAACGATTTGCAGGCTCAGATCGACGAATTCATCCGTTGAGATTTGTGCCAACCGGATTCTTGCTTTGAGTGTCACACCCTCGAGTAACTCCATCGCGATGAATGGCTCTCCATCGATCTCATCCACTTCATAAATCGTAAGCACATTGGGATGATTGAGCCTGGACGCGGCTTTTGCCTCATCAATGAACAGGGGCTTCACCGAAGGGGATTCGGAAAAACGTCCGGGTAAGAATTTGAGCGCAACGTCTCGCTCGAGGTTTTCATCGCGGGCTTTATAGACGACCCCCATGCCGCCGCTGCCGAGCTCTTCCACGATTCGATAATGTGAAATTCTTTTGCCAATCATGGGGAGGTAAGTCATTGGTCATCGGTCATTGGTCATCGGTCATTGGTCATTTGTTACTGGTTACTGGTTGGGGGTCACGGGTTAGGGGTTACGGGTTACTGATTAACGGTTACTGAGTACTGGTTACCGATTACTGGTGTTTGGTTCCTCGTATTTTTAACTTAACTCTCCACTGATAACTGTTTACTCTTCCGATCACATAAGCTCCATCATTCCATTATTCCATTAATCCGTTACTCCATCCTTCCTACGCTCCGCTTCTCTCCTGCTCCCCATCCCCCCGACTCCCGTTCTCATATCTCAACTACTCATTATCTCATATACTCACATACTCCCCATCCCAAGTGGGTCGGCGCCGGAGGCGAATGCGCCTTTGGCGCAATTGAATTAGGTTTCCAATGCTTCTTGTTTTCCAGAGGTAAAGGCCAATGTCACCAGTGTTGATTGCTCAAGCTCGTGTGCTTTGGCGGAGCCGGTTGCGGTTGCGGCGCTTGCAGAGCGCTTGATAGTTCTCAAAGGACGGCTGCCCACGAGTCGTTTAATGCGAGGATACAGGTAGGAGAGCGCGCCCATATTTGCGGGCTCCTCCTGAACGAAAACAACTTCGCGGGCCTCGTGATAATCTTCGAGGACGGTCGCAAACTCTTCTTTCGGGAATGGATAAAGCTGCTCAACAAAAACGATCGCGGTTGAGGTGTCTTGCCTTCTGGCCCGCTCAGCCCGCAGCTGCCGGCCGATCTTCCCCGTGCAAAGCAGGATGCGATCGGGAGCTTGAACTGCGGTATCCGGCAGAACGGGGTGAAAACGATCCGCGGTGAATTCCGAGATCGGGGAACTTGCGTCGGGAAGCCGGAGCATACTTTTCGGTGTGAACACAACAAGTGGTTTACGCCAGCTCCTCAATGCCTGGCGCCGCAGCAAATGAAAATATTGAGCGGCGGTTGATGGTTGACATATCTGCATGTTGTCCTCTGCTGCGAGTTGAAGGAATCGCTCAACCCTGGCGCTGGAATGCTCCGGTCCCTGTCCTTCGTACCCATGAGGAAGTAACAGGACGAGCCCGGAGAGAAGATCCCACTTGTCTTCGCCCGCGGCGATAAACTGGTCGATGATGATCTGGGCACCGTTGGCAAAGTCGCCGAACTGGGCTTCCCACATAACCAACGCTTCCGGATAATCGCGGCTGAAGCCATACTCGAACCCCATCACTGCAGCTTCTGACAGGGTTGAATTGTACACCTCAAAGCTCGCCTGCCGCGGATGAAGATGCTGCATCGGAATATACTCCGACTCATTTTCCGTGTCTATCAACGCGGCGTGACGCTGGCTGAATGTTCCGCGTTTACTGTCCTGCCCGCTCAGCCGCACCGGTATTCCTTGCCTAACGAGCGATCCGAACGCGAGCAACTCCGCCATTCCAAAATCGACAGGCAGGTTGCCACCGCCCATTTTCTCGCGCTGCTCAAGCAGTTTCTTGACCTTTGGATGAACGGAGAAATCGGGGGGTGCCTGGCTCAAGACGCGTGCGATCTCCTGAAGTTCCTCCCGCGGCACACCGGTGTCGATTTCGTAGCTCCGGCGATACGCTCCCCCGTCGAAATTCGACCAGTAGGCGGGCAACGTGCTCAGCCGCGGCTTCGTCGTAATCGCAGCGATCTGCTCCCGGGCGACTTCGTACTCTCTACGCACCTGCTGGAGGATCGGCTCGGTTGTGGTCCCGAACTTCTGTGCATACAGCTTCCAGATGGGGGGATGAGCTTTGATTCTCTTGTACAGCGATGGCTGGGTAATTGTCGGATCGTCGACCTCGCTGTGACCATGACGCCGGAAGCCGATCACATCGATAACGATGCTGCTTCTGAATCTGTACCGATACTCAAGGGCGATCTTTCCAACGCGCACGACGCTATCCGGATCGTCGGCATTCACATGGAACACCGGCAGGGGAAGCCGTTTTGCGATATCTGAAGCATATCGAGATGAGCTCGTCTCATCAGGCATTGCGGTAAAACCGAGAAGATTGTTGGCGATGATATGAATCGCGCCGCCGACGGAAAAGCCATCGATGTTTGAGAGGTTCAAGGTTTCCGCAAGAATGCCTTGCCCGGCAAACGCCGCATCGCCGTGGATGAGGATGGGCAGAATACGTTTTTCCCCGTCCCCGCCGGAGCGCGATTGCTTCGCACGCGTTCTCCCGAGGACGATCGGATCGACAGCCTCGAGATGGCTTGGGTTCGATGAGAGCCGAACGCTCAGGGCGCGGCCATCTCTACCGCGGTACTCGCCCGTCGCACCCACGTGGTATTTCACATCTCCACCCCCGAGAACGCTTCGCGGATCCACGTCTTCGAACCCCGCGAAGATTTCCTCGGGGTTCTTGCCGATGATCTGCACCATGACATTGAGCCTGCCGCGGTGACTCATGCCCATCACGGCTTCAGCGGCGCCCTGTTCAATGGCAGCATTCAGAATCTCATCGAGCAGAGGAATCATGGCGTCTACGCCTTCGAGAGAAAATCGTTTTGTGCCGGGATATCGGGCGTGGAGAACCTGTTCGAGGAGGTCTGCGCGTATGAGGCGTTCGAGAATCTCCTCCTGATGGACTGGGCGGACGTCACGCTCCATGCACTCCTGAATCCATCGACGCCGCTCCGGGTCGCGGATATGCATGAATTCCACACCGATGCTACCGCAGTAGCATTTTCTGGCGATGACTGCCGCCTCACCCGCAACGTCGAGCTCAGCCACCTCTTCTGGTTTGACAGTTCCGAATGGATCTACGTTTGCCTGCAGGTAACCCCACCGGCGGAACAGGTTGAAGATCTCCGTTTCTCTCGCAGCGATTTCAGTTCCTACTGCCAAGCCCAACCCCGTTTGTACGAACAACAATACCCGGATTATTCACAACTGACCTTATGTTTCGCCATTGGCTTGATCCTCGAGTTGTGTTTCATGGGCGTATGCCGCATTGCAATTTGGAAATGCTAAGTGCCTTCCCGCGCAAACCTGCTGGAGATTTCAACCGAAGGATACCAACAGGACAAGGGCCCCCCAAACAATCAAGCTGATTGAGACGCTCCGTGGAAGCTTGCCCGAACTCAGGAAGAACACGCCGGTACCGATCAGTCCGATGCCGAACACCAGCAAGAAATAGTAGCTCATCTCACATCCTCTCGCAAAGCTGCTGGAGGAGTTGCAGCACCTCGCGTGGGCCGCGGAGGTTATACCGTGCGCGGGATGGGGTGATGCCGACGCGGATGGTGTAGGCCGAATCGGGCATGGCAGCAAACATGTCTTCATCCGTCCAGTCGTCTCCGACGGCCAGAACAAAATCGTACGACGCATTCGAAAGCCAGAGCTTTGCGGCCGAACCTTTGTTCACCCCGGCATTTCGCACCTCGATCACCTTGCTTCCCTGGAGCACCTGGACATCGATGTTGGCGGTGAATTCTCTAAGGTCGTCCATCAGCTCGCGCG
>DASYTP010000241.1:0-6374 GCA_036002145.1 Bacteroidota bacterium
GGGACGGCGGGGGGAATGATCAACTCAAGTTCAGCTTCAGGCTCATGCCCTTTTTTCTCAACCTCTTCAAAATACTTGCTGAGCCGGCTCTTGGATTTGGTTCTGCGCGCCCGTGGTCCCTTTCGTACCCACTCGAGCTCGCGGAGGAGGAAGCGGTTTCGTTTCCGCTCTTCCGTCTCCAATTGTGCTTCACGTTCCGTCTTATCGAGGAGAAAATCTGTGTAATTCCCGGTATGCGTATGGCACACCCCATTCGCTAGCTCGACGATCCGTGTCGCGATAGAATCGAGAAAATACCTATCGTGGGTTACGAAGAGGCACGCTCCGGAATAATTCGCGAGAAATTGCTCCATCCACTCGATCGAATCGGTGTCGAGGTGGTTCGTCGGTTCATCGAGTATGAGGAGATCGGGGCGGGAGATAATTGCCCTGCACAGCGCCACACGCCGCTTCTCACCGCCCGAAAGTGTCGTAATATCACGATGCTTTTCGGGCACATTCAACGAATGCATTGCCGTCTCGATCCGGTTTTCGAGGTTCCATCCATCCCGGTGATGGATCTGATCTTCGAGAATATGACGCCGTTCCGACGTGTAGGGCAGCGACTCATATTCCCGGAGGATATCGATAACGTCGTGCGCTCCCTCGACGATATTCTGGTACACCGAAATCGACGAATCGAGCTGCAAGTCCTGAGAGAGGTAACCCGTAACGATGTCCCTCCTTCGCTCCACCGATCCGGAGTCGGGCTCCATGATCCCCCCAATAATTTTCAGAAGTGTCGATTTGCCGGAGCCATTATTGCCGATCAATCCGATTCTGTCGTCCTGATGGACGCTTACTGCCGCATTCTGCAACACGATCTGCTCGCCGAAGCGAACGGATATCTCACGCGCGGCAACGATAACGGGAGTTGTGGTTTTGGACATGATTGAATCAAAATACGAAAACTTGGGAATAGGATCAACGAGGAGGGGGGAGAGGTGGAATAATGGAATAATGGAGTTGTGTGGCGGTGAGTGGTGAGTGATGAACGATCAGTATGGAGCATTGATGTACCAACTGCCTACTGCCTACTTCTTACTTCTTACTGCTTATTGACTACTGGCTTTCTATCAGCTCCACCTTCTCCTTCAATATCTTCAACGTCAAGTCGATTGTGTCGAGGTGCGTGCGGAAGGCGAGTGCTGCGAGACGGATCGTATATTTTCCACCGACCTGCGATGAGGAGAGGAATACACGCCCCTCGCGCCTGATCTCTTCCACGAGCCGCTCGTTAAATGCCTTGACATCGCCTTTCCTGGGGAGGTACCGGAAAATCGCGACGGAGAGTTCGGGGTAGGGTCCAACCTCGAAACCGTCTGTACGTTTCAGCTGCTCGTAGAAGTACCTCGTGAGCAGGATTTTCTCTTCGAGACAGGCCCGGAACGGCGCCAGGCCGAAAAGCTTCATCGGCAGCCACATCCGGAGCCCCCGGAAGTGCTTGGTGAGCTCGGGCGAAAGATCGGCGGGAGAGAGCTCATCCCGCGATCGAAGCGCGTCCTGCATGTAGTTCGCGAGATAGTAATGGGCATCGAAGATCGATTTTTCATCCTTCACAAGAACCGCCCCCGTGCCGTACGGAAGGAAGAGGCCTTTGTGCGGATCCATTACAAGGGAGTCGGAATCCTCCATGCCCTTCAACACTTTCTTCCCCTCATCACAGAGGATGAAGAACCCGCCGTATGCTCCGTCGACATGAAACCATAGTTGATGCTTCTTTGCAATTTCGCCAATGACAACCATCGGATCGACTGCCCCGACGTCGGTTGTGCCTGCCGAAGCGATCACGAGCCAGGGATGTAACCCGGCTTTCTTGTCCACGACTATGTTTTGTTCGAGGGAATCGGGATTCATGCGGTATCGCTCATCCATCGATACGTAACGCACCACGCATTCTTTCAGTCCGGCGATGCGGATTGCCTTGTCGACGCTGTGGTGGACGTGCTCCGTCAGGTAGATGACCGCCCGGTCGACATCTTTAGACTTCAATTGGCGCGCTTCACGCGCGGTGACGATGCCGATGAGATTCGCGATACTTCCACCCGAGGTCAGGTTGCCGACGGCAGTCGCGGGATAGCCGGCGATGGAAGCCATCCAGTCGATGAGCATGTTCTCCATACGAACGGCGCCGGGAGATCCGAATAAAATACCCGCATACCGGTTCGTCACGTCCGCGAGGAAATCTCCGAGCGCCGAAGGATAGATGCCGCCTCCGGGAATGTATCCAAGATGTCCTCCGGATGCGGGGTTCAATCCCGGCCTGTCGACATTGAACTGCAGGAGCCGCAGAAGCTGGTCGATCTGTGCGGGCTCCTCGGCGATCGGCGAGTCGTATATTCCGATCCCCTTGTCCTCCGTCACCACATACGCCGGAAGCTCACCGATACGATTGAGAAAATCGTTCGCGTATTGCACCACGCTTGCGGTGAGGGAAGTGCGTTCCTCGATCGAAGGTTCGAGCTTCCGGGAGAGGGGTTCGAGTTGTTGAATGCGATCGAGCATTGAGCTTCATTCCTCCACCACTTCGTTCGATAGCTCGTTCCGGTCGTCGTGTTTACGTGGAAAATGTGTCTTCAACTCAGTTCCGACCGCCTCAACGGCGTCGCAGATGCCTCGCGCGAACTTTCCTTCTTTGAATTGCGAGCTCATGTGGGCGGCCACGCGATCCCACGTTCCTTCTTCAACTTTCGCGTGAATACCCCCATCTGCAATGATGTGAAATTTCCGCTCCGACATGAGCAGAAGGATCAGGACGCCGGTCCGGTCTCTCGTTTGATGCATTCCGAGCCGGGTAAACTCCGCCAGCGCAAGCTCGTGGAGCGAAAGCTTCCTCTCCCGCCACTGCCGCCGATGACGGACACTCACGCGGATCTCACCGGAGGTCTGATTCTCCACTTCGGCGATCTTCGCGGTGATTGAATTGATATCTTCTTCGGCTAAATATTTTCGTAACAAGAACTTCACTGCAAGTCAAAAGTAAAAAGTCAAAAGGAAAAAATCCGGATCTCCTTGAGCGGCGTGCAAATATCGGAATCACTCATATCCCATATCTCACATCGCATATCGCGCTTTTTCACCAGCTTCCACTCGCTCCACCTCCTCCGAAGCTGCCACCTCCTCCGCTAAATCCTCCTCCGGAATCTCCGCCACCGCTGCTGAAGCCGCCACCACCACCCCACCCACTTCCCGCATAGTAGCCGCTCCCACCAATATAGTATCGCCGGCCTCGGCGCATAAGATTGAGAAGAAATAAGACAATGGGCAGTATGAAAAGAAGCGGTACAAGCGGAAATCCTCGCGGCCCACTTTTCCCTTCACCTTTATATTCGCCCTTCGTCGCGGCGATGATCGCATCGACGCCCGCATCGATCCCACCGGAGTAATCACCCTGGCGAAAATAGGGCGTGATCTCGCGGCGAATGATCTGGCCTGCGAGGGCATCGGGCAACGCGCCTTCCAGGCCGTACCCGACCTCGATGCGAAGCTTTCGGTCATCTTTTGCAATCAGCAGCAGGACGCCGTTATTGCGCTCCTTCTTGCCGAACTTATTCTTCTCGGCGACGCGCAAAGAGTAATCCTCGATACTCTCCCCGTTGAGGGATGGGATCACCAACACAACGACCTGGTTGGAAGTTTCCTGTTCGAATTGCGCGAGCTTCGCTTCGAGTTCTTGAGTCTCTCCGGTTGATAGCGTGCCGGATCGATCGATTACCCGCCGGTGAAATTCGGGTACTTCAACCGGCTGCGCTTCGAGCCGGATACAACATGCGACAAGTAGGAGCGACCAGAGAAATACCCTCATGAATCGGTGCAGAATCAGAATTTCACCTGGGGAACCTTCTCCGCACCGGGCTCCGACTTGAAATACTCCTTCTGTCCGAAGCCGTACATGCCGGCGAGCATTGAAGCTGGAAACTGCCGAACCTTCGTGTTGTACTCCTGGACAACCTGGTTGAATCGCTGCCGCTCGACCGCAATGCGATTCTCCGTGCCTTCAACCTGCACCTGGAGTTGCATGAAATTCTCGTTGGCCTTGAGTTGTGGATAATTTTCGGCGACGGCAAGCAACCGCGAGAGTGCGGATGTCAGGCCCGACTGCGCTTCCTGGAACTGCCGGAACAGCTGCGGGTCTCTCAGTATCTCAGGCGTCATCTGAATCTTCCCGACGCTCGCGCGCGCCTCGGCGACTTTTTCGAATACTTCCCGCTCGTGAGCGGCGTAGCCTTTGACAACTTCCACAAGATTTGGAATGAGATCGACGCGTCTCTGATATTGGTTCTGCACCTGTGCCCAGGCCTGGTTCACCCCTTCATCGAGCTTGACGAGGGAGTTATACATGCCTGTTAACCAGCCGACGATTGCCAGGCAGAGCAGGAGAATGATGCCGACGATGGCAAGAATGATAATTGTTTTGCGTTGCATGTTCGTATCCTTCGATAAGTGTTCAGTGAAAATTCAATCTATGAGTATGGAATGGGAATGAGAGTGACGATCATTCGCCCCGCGGGCGGATGCCCGCCGACTCATGCGTCAATATTACGAAAAACGAGGCAAGAAAACTAATGCGGGGAGACTACCGAGTATTCTCCCACTTTCGCGGCCCACGCCTATTGCGCCCTGCACTCTTGATTCCCTTCTTGACATTATGAGTCTCGCAGAAAAGCGTTTGGCGATACGCTTTTCCCCCGCACTCGATGCAGAGCCTGGAACGCATGTTGCGAATTTGATATTTGCGCTGACGCGACAGGCCAAGATTCGTGAGGTCGTCGACGATCCTGGCGGTGCGATGATATTGTACTCCCATAGCGTATCTTATTTCATTAACCCTTGGTGAACCCCCGAGTTAATCATGAATAATGGTACGAAAGATTTCTGAAATAGTTCCGGAGAGGGACCCGGAGAATCAAAAACCCTCTTTCCATCACAGAATGAGGCATGGTGGATTTCACTCCATCAGTCAACGAAGGAATATATGCACCTCAACCTGATCAGGATAATTGTTGGGATCCTGGCCGACTCCTTTCAGGTTACGTCTAACCCCCGGCGTGCGCCGTCCTCGCCGAAGATCAGTCACGTCGCGTCGACCCATTGACAATCGGGCTTGAAGTTCTTTTATTGCACATTCGCCGAAAAAAAAGTATTTTAGATCCGGCCATGAATACACATACATCACTAAACGGGGCGTATCGCCGTCTCGAGGCGATTCCGCTCCTCGGCAATCTTTCGGTTGAACGATACGAGCTCGGCAATGGATTGCAGGTTGCAATCGTCGTCGATACCGCCAACCCCGTCTTCACCTACCAGACATGGTTCAAGACCGGCTCGGCCGATGAGCCGGCAAACAGGCAGGGGCTCGCACACCTGTTCGAGCATATGATGTTCCGGAAAACCTCGCGCCGCGAGATGGGAGAATTCGACAGGCTCGTCAGCATGAACGGCGGTAGCGACCTGAACGCATACACGTCTCGCGACCAGACGGTCTATCACTTTACGTTTCCCGATGACAAGCTAGAGCTTGCCGTCGACCTTGAAGCAGATCGTATGGTAAACCTTACTCTCGATGAAGAAATGTTCGAGACGGAGAAAGGCGCGGTGTTGACGGAAAAGCAGCGGGGACTTGATGATCCGATCCGCTACATGTGGGAAGAGACTTACAAGCTCGCCTATACGACGCACAATTACCGTTACTCCACGATCGGCGAAACCGAGACCATCAAGAGCTTCACCGTCCGGGACGCCCGCGAGTTCTACACGAATTTCTATGCGCCGAATAACGCGCTCCTCATAGTCGCCGGCAATATTGACCCAGCCCGGGTCCTGAACACCATCGTCAGCTCCTACGGAGAGATTCCCGCGCGCACGCCGAAGCAGCGTGCCGTAACCACCGAGCCGGAACAAACGCAGGACCGCGCGGCAGTCGTTCATCATCCCAAGGCAACGCAGTCGATGCTTGCGAAAACGTGGCACATCCCGAACGCGGTTCACGCCGATTACCCGGCGCTGGCAATGGTCGGGAAGCTGCTCACTTCGGGAAAATCAGCCATCCTTACCGAGAGGATGGTACACACTTCGAAAGTTTCGCAGCTTTTTGCAGACGTGTTCGTCGGCAGAGACCTCGGCACATTCGAGTTCTTTGCTCAGATTGCTCCCGATGTCTCCTTCGATGAGATCGAACAGATCTTCAGGACCTCCACTGAGGAGCTTGCACACCGCAACATCGATGAAGCACAACTTCAGATCGTGAAGAATCATCTTCTGAGCGAGTTGTATCATACGATCGTTACCCCTTCCTCGCTCGGTCAGAATCTCGGAGACAGCTTCATCTACGCCAA
>DASYTP010000242.1:0-3682 GCA_036002145.1 Bacteroidota bacterium
CGGATTCTTGACGATGAGCATCAGCAAGAGAAACGTCAGCACAAGCGACCAGACGAACATCACCGTAGGCTCGAACCCTTTTTTTGAGGTATATTGCATCAGGAATATACCAATGATCGCCGTATACACCGTCCATAAGGAGAAGCTCCCTTCCTGTCCGGCGTAGAATGTCGAGACCAACAGAGGTGTCGGCAGATCAGTCGAGCTGTAATTCCAGACATAGGTGAACTGGAACTGGTGTGTCAGGATATAGTACAAGAGGAGTGCGGAGAACGCCAGGATGAGAACCGTCGTGAGGTGATACGCATAGCGCGCCAGATTGAGCATTCCGGCGCTGTTCTTTCGAAAAGAGTAGTAGTACGCCCCTCCGGAGATGAGGACTGTTACGAAGGCAAACTGGACAAGAAGACTGCCATTCATAGGATCACAACGTTTTCTTCACAGTTTCAGCATCCGCCTCATATTTCGACGGGCATTTCGTTAGGATCTCGGAGGCATGGAAGTGCCCATCCTGGAAGCGCCCTTTTACGACGACAGATTGCGCCAGCTCGAAATTGTTCGGCTTGGCACCGTCGAGCACGATCTTTGCTTCCCGGTTGTTATCGTCTTTCATGTAGAAGACGAATTGTGCGTTGGCCTCATCGAAGTGCGAATCCTTCTCCCGAAGCCATTCCCCCTTGACCTGGACTTTCTTACCGGATGAGACTGCCGAGTCAAAATCCGTGTATTCGACATTAGTCTGAACGAACGACACCGCCGCGAACACAATTGCTGCAACGATGACGATGCTTGCGATGATGATCTTTGTCGCCATGGTATACCTACTCTTTCATATTTTTCTCGATGGATGAAATCTTTTTGTCCAGGTTCAGGAGATAGGTAAAAATTCCTGCCCAGCATACGAGGACAATAACAAGTACGATATATAATGAGTTCTCCGAAAGAAAATCGTACACCCTCTTACCCCCGTGTTTGTCGTTGAAATTCGATGCGTGCAAGGCGGATGCGGAGGTTCAACATCCAGACGTACAAGGCGGTGAAACCGGCAAGGGAGGAGAGGAAGACGGTTAACATCGTGCCGTTCATGTGAATCTTTCCCTCAGTATTCACTATTGGTTCGGGATGCAGGCTTGCCATTATTCTGGGCATGATGAAGATAAAGAAGGGAACTGTAACGCCTGCAATAATTGCGTAGACAGCGGCGAGGGTAGCCCGTTTCTGTTCATCGTCCAGCGCCGACCGCAAGGCAAAATACGCTCCATAGATCAGCAATAGCACGAAAATGGAAGTCTCACGAGGATCCCAGTTCCAGAACGAGCCCCAGTTGAATTTCGCCCAGATTGACCCTGTGACCGTCGCGAGAAGGCAGAACATAAACCCAAGCCCCGCGGAGGAGACCGACCTGATGTCATTGTCCTGGTTTTTAGTTGCCAGATAACGGATGGCAAACACCATCGACACGGCGAAAGCCAGAACCGCGGTCCACGACATCGGCACATGGAAGAACAAAATGCGGGCTTTCTGATCCAATCCCGGGATGACCGGGAATTCGAACCACTGCCGGGGGTTCGCAACTATCGGAAAGGCAAACGAGACAATAATCACGGCCGTGAGCCAGATCCCCAACAAGAATCTAAGCACCCTTAATCCCCTTCCAGTTCATATGTTCAGCTAAGATACGAAAAAATGCGCTGTCCAACAACAGAGTCCTAATCTTTCCAAATAAACTCAAACACCAGATACGATACCGCCACGATGACCACGAAGTACGAAAAAAGGACACGAAACTCGCCAGCCGCTTCCGAGAAGGGGGCGCCTTCGACGGCGAGTCGTGTTGCGCTGATAACTGTGAGCAGCAATGGCAACAAGATGGGAAACGCCATTACCGGATAGAGTGTGCCTTTCGTATTCGCTTTTGAAACGACCGCCGCGATGATCGTCGAGGCGGCCGAGAGACCGAGAGTCCCTAAAAGCATGGTGAGCAGGAAAATAGCGTAGTTCTTAACGACAAAATCGTTAATGAGAATGATGTATAATGTGCCTGCGACCGTGTTCAGTGATGCAAGAAGCGCAAAATTAAAGAGCAACTTGCCGAAGAAGACCGTGAGCGGTTTCGCAAGAAGCTGCAGGGTCAATACGGTGCCTCGCTCCTCCTCGCTCACGAACGTTCGGGAGAGTCCGGACATCGCGGAGAAGAAGACGATGATCCATAACACCCCGGATAAAATTTCGGGCGAGACGCTCTCATTGCCGATTGAAAAGAGGATGATCGATAGGGTTGTAATGACAAACAACATCAGCGCGGTAAGCGCATAGCGTGTGCGAAGCTCTGAACGAAAATCCTTGAGGAACATTGCTGTGGTCGAGCGCAATGAGCCCATCATGACCGGACTCCCTGCCTTGCCGGGTCGGCGTCGAGGTCTAAGGAGGCATCACACCGTTGCACCTCTTCACGAACGTTGGTGGCTACGATCACAATTCCTTTCGTCCGATGAACGGCAATCACCTCGCTGACCATGCTCATTCCTTCGGCGTCCAGGTTCGATGTAGGTTCGTCGAGCAAGAGCACCTCCGGCTCGTGAAGGAGCGCGAACGCATACTTCAGCCGTTGTTTCATCCCCGAGGAATACGTGCGGACGAGATCGTGCTTCCGCTTGTACAGTCCAACTTTTTCAAGTAACCCGTCGAGACTGACGTCGGGGACGTCGACGCCTCTCAGCTTTCTGAATAAATCCAGATTTTCCCACGCCGAAAACTCCTCATACAACTGGAGATAAGGAGCGACAAGCCCCACGTGCCTGTAAATATCATCCCGTTTTACCTCCGTGCCGTCGAGAGTGATCGTGAAATTGCCGTCATTCGGAGAAATGACCCCGGCAAGTATCTTCACCAGAGTAGATTTGCCCGATCCATTTCTGCCGGTAATGGCAAACGAACGGCCATGGGGAATGACAAAATTGATATTTGAAAATATGCTCCGTCGGTTGAACACCTTCGCCAGGTTTGACGCATGCAGGATTGCTGTAGGCATCTACTCTCGAATGAGTGCGAATTTTCCCATGTGCTCTTTGTTATCAACTGTGATCACATAAAAGTACACACCGGAAGGGGCGAGATCTCCGCGTTCGTCGCGTCCATCCCACGTGACGGATGGCTCCGAAGGCTTAAGTTCGACGACCGGGATCTCCTTTGAAATTATCTTATCCAGCGCCGAACTGAATACCGACAGCGTCGCGTACGGATCGGCCACCGGTGGCAGTCGAAAGCTCAGGACATTCGTTCCCCTGGAAACGTACGGATTGGGAAAGACCAGAACGTCGCCCACCACCGACGGTACGGATTCCTGGGTTGACCAGTTTTCAGGACCATCTGCATCCAGTTTTACGAATACACCATTCGACAGATGCCGGAAGGTGAGATCGCCATCGGCGGCAATGTTGTAAAAGAAGGGGAAAAGTGCAGATGAATTGACTGTTGTATTGACATTCGAGATAATGACCTTCATCGGGACATTGTGAACGATGATCGCGTAATAAACGGAACTCAACCCCTGTATGGAATCGTTGATGATTCTCTGCGGAGGCGTATAATTAACGACCGTTGTGTCCATCGATGGGTACTTTCTCCCTTCGGTATAGTACTTGATCGTGTCTGCGGTCAACCCGGTGTTTAGATTCCACCA
>DASYTP010000243.1:0-8160 GCA_036002145.1 Bacteroidota bacterium
CTCTGTGATCGAGAGGCTTTTTCGAACGGCATCTTCCGCCCATTTGATATTGCGATGGCGCTTCTCGCTGATCGTCCGGATAAATGCCGCAGCATCGTTTGTTGTTTTTTCCATCATGATGGAGTCCGGCTGTTCGCCTATCGTGACAGGATGAGCCGCCCCGATATTCGTGCCGGGAGCCATGATCGCGATGTGCGCCGCCAGCGTAACAAAAACGCCGGCCGATGCTGCCTGGGATCCTGCCGGCGCAACGTAGACGATCACCGGAACAGGCGATGCCAGGAAATCGGAGACGATGACCCGTGTGGATTTGAGCAGACCACCCGGAGTGTTGAGACGCACGATCAGACATTCGGCGCGTGCATCTGCCGCACGGCTGATCTGCTCGTGGATGTAATCGGCCGATGCAGGATTGATGGCCCCGTCAACGGTAATGACATGGACTGTCTGCGAGCGGGCTGACGCCGCACTCACAAGCAGCAGTATGAGGAACGAATATCGTGAAAGTCGAGTCATGCTCGTCGAAGTGTCCGAGCTCACGGAGTGTGTCGATGGAATTGAAAATTGAGCGGAAAGGGAGAGATTCGAACTCTCGGTACCCTTTCGGGTACACCCGCTTTCCAGGCGAGCCAGTTAAACCGCTCCTGCACCTTTCCGTCGGAATTCGAACGAAATATAATTCTAATTCGAGACAAATCAAAAATGCAAAACGCTCAGGTCGGGGGCTCGCCTGAGCGTTTGATTCAACACAACGGCTCATGCCGATAGGGACGATGCATGAACAGTTCGTTATTGAATGTTCATATTCTAAACATTCCGACGATGAGTGTCAAGATGAGTATTATTAGAAAATTCTAAAGAAATGGGACAAATAATTTTAAGGTAATAATTGATATTTGAATGAAATTCTTTTATATTAGCAGCCATTGGTGTCTTCTCTTTTCGTTTACTCTCACAGACTAAATGCCGCGACGTCGTATTTCGCAGTGTCAGCTTCTCATCCTGATCAGCTTCTCGTGGTTCAACTTGTCTGCCGCAAACGGTCCGGACGATTATCGAAAGGTTTCTGCGGACGTTGAGCGCAAGTATACGAGTGTCGGCAACATAGGACTGACAATAACAAATTTTGGGACGATCGGAACCCGGAACTTGTACTGGCCGAACCAGCCCTCATGCGAATTTCCCCGTGGATCGCGCATCGAACACATTTACCAGGGGGGCCTATGGGTGGGTGCAATCAAGAAGGACGCTCTGGGGAGTGAAGAAATTCTTGTGACGACTGCGACGTATGATCGTCCATCCACTGCAGTCGCACAGGAAGGATTCGAATTCACCAACGAGCTGCAGGACTCTATCCTCGAGATATCCACGCTCACCGATGATCGTCCCGCCGGTTCCCAGTTTTCCCCTCTCGCGGTCAGCCATCAGGATTTCATCTGCACATACTCCGATCTCAAGACCGGTCCATCGCAAGGCGAAGACACAATCCCCCACCATACCCCCCTCGGGATCAAAATCTACCAGGAAAGCTACGCGTGGAATTACTCGTTTGCAGATTTCTTCGTCATCCTTCGATACGTCATCACCAACGCCACCGCAGACACCCTTGACTCGGTCTATGTCGGGATGTGGGACAATGCCGTCGTGCGAAACACGAACATTGTCCGTCCCGGGACTCCCGGTTACTTCAATTATACCGGACAGGGATTTGATTCGCTCCAGCGGATGGCGTACTCGTTTGATTTTAGCGGGCAACCGGTTCCACCCCCTGCCGGCAGTTATATCGGTCTGAGGGTTTTGGGGACAACGCCGTTTCCATCAGGCGTTGAGTCACTCTCAGATCTCTATCGACATACGTATTACAACGCCTGGCAATTCCGATTGACTACGGGCGATGAGGCGTATCTTTCTCCCACGGATGACTACCATTCGAACCGATACCTCAGCCGGTATTCCCGCCTGACCCAATCAATGCCGCCGGACAAAATTGCTCCGCTTCGCACGACTCCACAAAATGTTTCGTACTTGCTTTCGACCGGTCCCTTCTCACGGCTGAATCCAAACGATTCGGTCGAGGTGGTATTTGCGGTTGTGTGCGCGAAGAAGTTCGGCACGGACGCTGCAAAGAATGACACATACGATCAGCGAAAAACACTCTATGCCAACTTCGGTTGGGCACAGCAGGCGTATAACGGGGAGGACGTTAATGGAAATAACATCCTCGATCCGGGGGAGGACGTTGCCCGGCGTGATTCAGTTTCGCCCTCTGAACTGGGCCTGCGGTATGAGCCGGATGGGAGAATTACCCGCTACCTGCTGCCCGCCCCGCCCCGGCGGCCGAAAGTTCATGTCGCCGTCGAAAACCAGAACGCAACGGTCTATTGGGACAAGTCGACGGCCGAAGAATCAGTCGACCCGATTACGGCTCAAAAAGATTTCGAGGGGTATCGGATTTATCGTTCCAATACCGCGGCGGATTTTCTTGACCATGAGAACTTCCTGTTGAACCTTTCGATATTCGGTGAGTTCGATCGATCGGATGACGACGACGGTCACAATACCGGATTCAGTCGCATTCTCCTCGATTCTGCGGTAACATTCCCCGGGGATACGATTCAATACTGGTATCGGTTTCCGCCGGGAGATGTTGGGGTAACCCTGCTCAACGGCTTTCAATACGTGTACGGGGTGTCTGCTTTCGACAGGGGAGATTCAGCGAATGGCGTACCAAGCCTCGAAAGTGCGATCGCGCTCCGGCGCGTCATTCCCGGAACCCCGCCGGTTTCCGACAAGCGGACATCGATCGGCGTATATCCGAATCCCTACTATGTCAATGCGTATTGGGATGGAAACCGTGAACGCCTCAGGAAGATTTATTTCTACAACCTGCCCCCACGTTGCCAGATCAGGGTCTTCACTCTTGCAGGAGACGTCATCTCCGTCCTCGAGCATGACGCTCAGACGTATGCCGGTGGAGGCATCGAATGGTTCAACCAGTTCGGCGACCCAAGGACTGAAGCGCAATTCGCCGGAGGCGAACATGCATGGGATTTAATTACGCGGTTTGATCAAGCGATAGCAACCGGACTTTACTTGTTCACAGTTGAAGATAAGGACACAGGGGAGATCAAGCGGGGAAAGTTCATGGTCGTGAAGTAGCATGAGGCTTCCCAACAAACTTGGGATTCCGCTGGTTGCCGGGATGGTATTTTTTGCCGGGTGCAGCAAGGAACAGCCGGACGAGCCCCACGCGAACCAGAAACCAAAAACTTTCGTCTGGCTCTTCCCTGATTCCACGATTGCAGAGGGAAATAGCCGGCAACGGATCCGATGGTGGGGTGAGGATGCCGACGGTGTTGTCAAAGGTTTTCTCGTCGCCTCCGGGAAATTCGAAATCTCGGGGCAGCTGCCCGACACGCTGGCGTGGACCTGGACGACGAAGAATGATTCGTTGATCGCGTTTCCGCTGCTTGTTCGGCAGGATACTTTTAACTTAGCGGTTAGGTCGGTCGACAACACATTTGAGGAGCGTTTGCCTGATCAAGCAATCGTCCGCCTCGGAATTCCAGCCTACTGGGACAAGGACGGAGACGGACAGTTTGATGGTGATGACCAGACGTTGCCCACATTGTATGGCGCCCTCGACACCAAGAGCGCATCGCTCTCGTTGCCGATCCTCAACCAGCCTCCCTCGGTTGTCTTCGCTCAAAACCCCAATGATCCGTCGTCGATCATGCGGCAGCCCGAGACAACATATACCGCCGCGGCGTTCTCGTGGATTGGGGCCGACCCCGACGGAGATCAGACCATCGCACGCTACGAAATCGCGCTGAACGATCCCAATGATTCGTCCCGCTGGTTCAATATCCCGGGCAACATCCGGCTTGTGACTCTTAGTGTCCCGCGCCTACGGAGCGATACCGCGTCCGTTGAGGCTGACGCCGATGTGTATAGTGGGACGTATGCATCGACCAGGCTTTTCCTCGGAACGATTTCACACTTGCTGTTAAATTCCACAAACGCACTCTACGTCCGGGCTCGCGACATCGCCGGGGATGCCAGCCCGATTATTTCGATGCCGCAGTCGACCGGTAATTGGTTTGTGAAAAAACCCCGTGGGAAGCTGCTGATCGTCACAGATTATGTCGCTTCCGACAGCGTTTCGGCGCTGTCATTTTATGCAGCCTACTTCAGTGATCCACAATTTGCCGGCGGAAAATTTGCGAATTTTGATGTTCTGAATATCGGACGGGGTCTTAATGCGCAGGCAAAACGGGAGAATAAGATTGGATCGCTCGTTCCACCTTTTATTGATCCTGCATTAATAAGCACCCTGCATCTCTACGATGTGGTGGTGTGGTACACGGATCAGTTTCCGAGCCTTGGGGTTGCTCAGTATCCGCTCTTCCAATATGTCCGGGATGCATCGCATCGGGGAAGGGTGATTTTTTCCACTACGTTCGAAACATCGAGCGATCCTCGCGGAGCGCTGAAGGACTTCGCACCCATCGATAGCGTGAGTGGAGTCTCTCTCGCGTCCGGACGCCTTCTCCCCACTCTCGGAGATACACGCATCCCAATCGATTTCCTGCTGGTTCATGATCCGGAGGAAGCGCCGGGCCTTTATCCTCCGCTGAAATTCGGCGGCACAATACCTCCGCAGGTTAACTATTCCATATTCATGCGGCCTATCTATCGGCGTCCTGATGCCGCTTACATTTATTCCGTTCAGGAGGATTCTCGTGTTCCCAAGCGCTATGTTTTTTCACCGGTGATCAGCGATTTGCGGAGCGTCGTCTCAGTAAGTACTTACTCATGGGCATGCGGCGACGGCGGCGTAATCCTACGGACTTCAGACGCCGGTAACACCTGGAGCCACCTGAAAAGCGGGACGACGTTGGCTCTCAGTGCCATGAAGTTCTTCGATCAATCTTCCGGCTTTGTGGTGGGAGAAGATGGAGCCATTCTCCGTACAGGCGATGGAGGAGAAACGTGGACGAACCGATCGGTTGTCACGTTTCAGGATTTGCTTGGTGTTGATTTCAGCTCGGAACTCCATGGAATCGTCGTGGGCACGAGCGGACTCCTCATCCGAACAACTAATGGCGGCACTTCGTGGAACTCACCGAACAGTCACACTGAGAATTCAATACGTTCAGTCGACTTGTATGATGAGAATTTAGGAATTGCAGTGGGGGACAGCGGTCTGACAGTGAAAACGACCGACGGCGGGGCAAGCTGGAATTTGATTCCCAGAGTCACAGTCCGGCATCTCAACGCCGTCAGGTTTGTTGATAATTCCGTGGCCTATGCCGTGGGGGCGGTAGGGACCGTGCTGAGGTCTACCGACGCGGGGAACTCGTGGGTGGTTTATGGCGGCTTTACGACTAATGAGCTGCGGTCGCTCTTCTTCCTTGATGGCAACACGGGGTGGACGGCGGGGACGAACGGCATGATTTTCCAAACTACGAACGCCGGGGTCACCTGGCTCCCACAGCCAAGCGGGATAACATTTACCACCAGTAACGGACAACCTGTCAACGGAATCTACTTCAGCAATAATTCATCGGGTCTGGCCGTCTGCTCGGCTGGCATTATTCTATCGACAGCCGATGGCGGGGCGAGCTGGACCCCGCAGCCAAAGTCGCCGTTGAATGTCGGCGTCATAGATGGCGTGGGATTCGACGGCAAGCGAAGCTTCGTGTTCCTCGGCTTGCCGATGCATATTCTCAACGGGGATCCCGCAAATTTGAAGTCGTTCCTGGAGCATATCCTCCTCCAGGAGTTTGGATTGTAATCAAATGAGATTTATTCCTCCATACAAGTTAATGCATCCCCGCTTGCTGCTTCTGGGTCTGATCCTGGTTAGCTCGCCCTGGTCGATTCAAGCACAGGCTCCGGTGAAAGGCACGGTGAAAGGAAAGATCACCGATCTGAATTCGAAGGAGGGGTTGCCCGGGGTGAATGTGGCAGTCAAAGGTACATACTACGGGGCGGCATCGGATTTCGACGGAAACTTCGTCATCAGGAATATCAACCCCGGCACATACCTTGTCGAAGTTTCGCTCATCGGCTATAAAACGGTCCAGTTCACGAGCACGAAAGTGTCCGCCGGGGACACCACGATGCTCGACGTGAAAATGGAGGAAACCGTCCTCAGCCTGGGCCAGGAAGTCCTCATCATCGGTGACAAGCCGCTCTTCAACCTTGAAGAAACGCAAAGCAGCAGGTCGATTTCCGGCGAAGATATCAAGACCGCGGCCGTAAAGAGCGTTCAGGACATTGTCTCTCTGCAGGCGGGCGTTGTGCAATCAGACAATGAAATCCATATCCGCGGCGGCAGGGCGTATGAAAATGCATACCTCCTCGACGGCGTTTCGGTTCAGGATCCGCTTGCGGGGACAGGGTTTGGCTTGCAGCTTTCGCCGGCGGCAATACAGGAAGTCGAAGTGATAACGGGAGGATACAACGCGGAGTATGGACAGGCGACCTCGGGTGTGGTGAACATCACCACCAAGGAAGGTGCAAAAAATTATAGCGGCACCGTCGCCTACAAGAGAGACCACTTCGGTTTTAACAACGACGCACGTTCGAATGCGAATTCCGATATCTATGAGCTCTCCCTGAGCGGCCCCGAACCCGTTACGACATACCTGCTCCCGTCTCTGAACGCGAAGATCCCGGGTGACGTGAGTTTCTTCGGATCCTTTTATGGAAATTTTACCGATGGTTACACACGCTGGGTTGAACGTATCATCGGGGGCCAGCCTGCGGGATACGACGTCATTGTGCCGAATCAACTGCATTCATCGTTGATCGGCGACAAGATATCGACAGCTCTTGGACTGGCGATCGCTCCACGGCGCAGCAACAACTGGTCCTGGCTTACCAAATTGACATGGCGACCGATGTCGACGATGAAGTTGTCCTATAATTACACGACGTCGGTTTCAGTCGATCAGAACTCGCAGACTGTGTCATCCACGCTGGAACGCGTCGAGCCCAATCCCGGCTATCAGTATGATTTTCAGAATATTCCCGATAGCGCCAACACCTTTACTCAGCGTAACACTCAACATTCCCTCTCGTATACCCACACTCTCAGTCCAAAAACGTTTTATGAATTACGCTTCAGCCGGTATACGGCGCATGTGCGGGGGGATGCAAATGGCAAGTATTTCGACCAGTATTCCGAGCCGCGCGACGTCATTACTCTCCCGATCGAGTATTACAATCTTACGAGGGATACCATCGGCGTCATTCCCGGCGATGGTTTCTTCGACATCGGCAATCCCACTCGGTGGCGCGACCATTACCTCAGCGAGTACACCTATAAAGGGGACCTGACAAATAATTTTACAGAAAAGCACAAATTGAAAACCGGCGTCGAGATGCGATTCCAGGACATCCAGATGGTCGACATTGTCTCTCCATGGTTTAAGCCGCTCGGATTGAACTACGATATCTATCAGGTAAGCCCTGCGCTCGGGGCTTTCTATGTGCAGGATAACATCACGCTGAAGGGGATGATCCTCAACTTCGGTGTACGACTCGATTATTGGTTCCCCGGCAAGTTCGTGGACCAAACTCTGGCGCTTTCTTCCGATTCGATCAATGTTTCTTCGGCAATCCAGCAGGCGTATTTCGACGACACATTTGAACTCTTTGGACGACGCGCGAAAGCCCGGATAAGTCCGCGCCTCGGGATCTCGCATCCGGTCTCCGATAATCAGACACTCTTCTTTTCGTACGGACATTTTTCGAAGTTGCCGCGCCCGCAGTTCGTTTATTCGAAACTCGCGCGCACGAACGCCCGATCTTCCTTTCAGACAATCGGTAACCCGGACCTGAATCCTGAAACAACGGTCTCGTACGAGCTTGGTTTGCGAAACCAGATCACCGAAGGGGACGTACTGACGGTCACGGCTTACTACAAAGACATTTTCGATTATATAACGGCGCGTTCAGTGCGTGTTCCGCGCACCCGTTTTTCCGGCGGGTCATACACCACCTATATCAACCAGGATTACAGCCGCGTCCGAGGCATCGAAGTCGAGTATAAGACCCGTCTCGGAAGTTGGTTCAGGGGAACGATCAGCGGCTCGTACTCGATCGCCACGGGCAAAAGCTCGGCAGCGGACGAGGCGGTTTTCAATCTCC
>DASYTP010000244.1:0-2332 GCA_036002145.1 Bacteroidota bacterium
ACGAGAATTCGTTCCCGACAGACAAGCGGCTAAAACTGAGGCAAGGCGCACAAATCATGATGGTGAAGAACGATCCGAACAAGGAGTGGGTCAACGGGTCTCTCGGTGTGGTTCAAAAACTCTCCCGGGATTCCATCAAAGTCGCGTTCGGCGACCGTGAATGCACCGTCGTGCCCGCTACCTGGGAAAGAATAGACTATTCACAGAATCCAGCCGACGGCAAGATCGAGCCCGTGGCAACCGGATCGTTTCGCCAGTATCCCATCAAGCTTGCCTGGGCAATCACCATCCATAAGAGTCAGGGGAAGACGTTTGACAGGGTGATCATCGACCTCGGGAACGGAGCATTTACACACGGTCAGACATACGTCGCATTGAGCCGGTGCACGTCGTACGAAGGGATTCGGCTGCGGACGCCTCTACGACTATCCGACATCATCGTTGACCACAGAGTTACGGAATTCCACTCGCGGCGTCGTGATCTGTAGCGTCCCCGGCGGGTCGAATGGTATGAGATATTCTATCTCGCAAGGGGAAAAGTTGTGGCGCAGTTCCCGGGTATTCTTCGTTCGAGAAGCTCCTCCAGTGACCTGCGCAGCCCAGCCACAAGGAATAAAGAACGATGAGGGACTTATCGGGGAGCCTATACCCTTATCCGGCGGGCCTGGGGTTCCTTCCTGCGTTTGGCTTGATCAGGCGTGAACGGCGGAATGTTCCCTCATCATCTCGATGAACTGACGGAACAGGTAGTCGCTGTCGTGAGGGCCGGGGGAGGCTTCGGGATGATATTGCACGCAGAAGACAGGCAGTTGGCGGTGCCGGAACCCTTCATTCGTTCCGTCGTTGAGGTTTACATGTGTAATCTCCACGAGTGACGGGGCGAGGGAAGCGGGATCCACTGCAAATCCGTGATTCTGCGACGTGATTTCGATTTCATTCGTCAGCAGGTTTTTCACGGGATGGTTGGCGCCCCGATGGCCGAATTTCAATTTGAACGTCTTACCCCCCAATGCAAGCGCAATCAATTGATGGCCGAGACAAATGCCGAACATCGGCTTTTTGTCAATTAAACGCTTGAGAGTTGCGATCGCATATCTCACCGCATCAGGATCTCCGGGCCCATTCGAGAGAAAGATGCCGTCGGGATTCAAGGCGAGCGCATCTTCGGCGGAGAAATTCGAAGGAACGACGGTGAGGTTGCATCCGTAGCTTTTCAGCCTGCGGAGGATGTTTCGCTTAACGCCATAGTCGTAGACGACTACGTTGAGTTGATGGCCGTTCATGCCGGCGCGGGAGAAGTCTGGATTCAGGAAAAACGGCGTGGTGTCGATTTCATCCCAGGTGTAAGGTTGGGCACAGGAGACCTGTTTTGTTAAGTCCAGCCCCTCCATCTGCGGCGATCGTAATGCTTTCTGAACCAGGGATTCGTCAGCCAGATCGACGGTGGAGATAATCGAACGCATTGCACCGGCATCGCGGATAATCTTTGTCAGCATCCTTGTATCAACTCCCTGGATCGCCGTGATATTGTTTTTCTTCAGCCACGCACCGAGACTCCCGGTCGACCGGAAATTGCTGTAGTATTCGCAGTATTCTCTTACGACTAAACCTGAGACATACGGCCTGGTCCCTTCGAGGTCATCCGGATTCACTCCATAGTTTCCGATCAACGGGTACGTCATCGTCACGATCTGACCGCAGTATGATGGATCGGTCAGGATCTCCTGGTAGCCTGTGAGGCTCGTGTTGAATACAGATTCACCGGTGATCTCACCTTCCGCACCGAAGGACTCACCTGTAAACACGACCCCATTTTCCAGCGCAAGCTTGGCTTTCATTTACGTTCCGAATGAAACATCAAGGCATCACCTAAAAAAAAGGCCGACCCGCGGGCCGGCCTTGTACGTTGGTCAGGAACTTGCAGGGGTCGATCGCGCCGCCAGCGAAGGCAGAAATTTTTTTGCAAGCTCGTAGACGCCAAACATGGCGGCCACGTACACAGCGTCGCCCATCACCGTGTTCCGGAAGAAGGGGATTGCAGCAATATAGCATGCCCACAACCCGGAGAGGGTATGGGCATAGGAAACCTGTGAGGAAATCCAGACGCCGAAATTTGTAAAGATGAAAAACAAGACCGATCCGCCAAGTGTCGCGGCCACTGTCCGGACAACCCCGGGGTGGCTCCTCAACCAAAGTCCGATCAGCCCAATCGCGGCAAAGCTGCCGTACACCCACCCAATCCCCTCATAAAACCCGATGAAGTAATCGCTGATGAGCATTGCAGCCAGAGGAACGATGAATGCATGTTTCCTATCGAGGTAAACTGCTCCGA
>DASYTP010000245.1:0-3374 GCA_036002145.1 Bacteroidota bacterium
CAGTACTGCGAATTGATCCCGAGCAATTGAATCAACTTCTCCGTCCGGTATTCGATTTGAAACAGAAATCCGAAGCTATCGAAGGAGGACGCCTGCTCGCAAAAGGGCTTAATGCCGGTCCCGGAGCAGCTACCGGCAAGGCAGTGTTCAGCGCACATGACGCAGAACTGTGGAGGGAGCGCGGGGAGCGGGTCATCCTTGTGCGTATCGAAACCTCGCCGGAAGACATCAAGGGAATGAATGCCGCCGAGGGGATCCTCACGGCGCGCGGAGGAATGACATCCCACGCCGCATTGGTGGCACGTCAGATGGGCAAGGTGTGCGTTGCGGGTTGCGGGGCACTCGAGATTGATTATCTTCAGCGGCTCATGCAGGTGAACGGGACAATCATTAAAGAAGGCGATTCTCTCTCAATCGACGGAACGACGGGCGAGGTGATGTCGGGGGAAATTCATACCCGCAATTCGGAAGTCATCCGGGCGCTTGTGGACAAGGAGGCCCTGCGGGAATCGTCTCACGATTTGCGCACGTTCGACAAGCTCATGCAGTGGTCGGACAAATTCCGGAAGCTGAAGATCCGGACAAATGCCGACCAGCCGGATCAGAGCGAGGTTGCGATCGCCTTCGGCGCGGAGGGGATCGGACTTTGCCGGACGGAGCATATGTTCTTCGGGGGCGATCGCATCAACGCGGTCCGCGAGATGATTCTTGCCGACGATGAAGCAGGGCGTCGGCGCGCGCTGGCAAAGTTATTGCCGATGCAGAGAAATGATTTTGTCGGCATTTTCCGCGCGATGCAGGATCGCCCCGTGACCATCCGCACGCTCGACCCGCCTTTGCACGAATTCCTGCCGCATACGGAAGATGAAATCCACAAACTGGCAGGCATCATCGGCGTGTCGACGGAACGAATCGCCCAGCGTATGAATCAGCTGAAGGAGTTCAACCCGATGCTTGGCAACCGTGGCTGCAGGCTGGGCATCGTATTCCCCGAGATCACCGACATGCAGGCGCGGGCAATATTCGAAGCGGCCTGCCAGGTGAAGAAAGAAGGGATCGACGTTCATCCTGAGGTGATGATACCTCTCGTCGGCTTCCTCGGAGAGCTGAAGGAGGAGGAGCAGATCGTCCGTAGCGTGGCAGCAAAAGTATTTGAGGAATCGGGAATTCGCGTGAAGTATCTCGTCGGAACGATGATCGAGTTGCCGCGCGCCGCGATCACCGCCGATGAGATCGCCACGGTCGCCGAGTTCTTCTCCTTCGGTACAAATGACCTTACACAAACAACGCTTGGCCTATCGCGCGACGATGCCGGGACATTCCTGCCGCAGTATCTCGAGCACGGGATCTTCGACCGGGATCCGTTTCAAACGCTTGATCAGCAAGGTGTCGGAGAACTTATGAAGATCGCCGTTCAGAAAGGTCGGGGAACACGACCGGATTTGAAGATCGGTATCTGTGGCGAGCATGGTGGTGATCCCGCGTCGATCTCCTTCTGTGCGGGACTGGATCTACAGTATGTCAGCTGCTCCCCGTATCGCGTTCCGATCGCACGTCTGGCTGCAGCCCAGGCTGCTCTCCGGCAAGATCACGTTGAAAAAAACCGCAAGAAACAATCAGCTCCCTCGCGTCGCACATGATGATATCCAATGAAATGCCTCACTATTCTAACCAAAGGATCCCGAACGAATGAAACTTTCTGATTTCAAATACCCGCTTCCCCGGAACCTCATAGCGAAGTATCCGGCAAAGCCGAGAGACTCCGCGCGATTGATGGTGCTCAACAGGGCGGACGAATCTATCCTCGAGCGAAGGTTCACGGATATCATGGAATACTTCAGCAAAGGCGATTGTTTGATCGTCAACGAGACAAAGGTCTTCTCTGCCCGGCTTTTCGGGAAGAAAGAAAAAACAAATGCGAAAATAGAGGTCTTCCTCCTGCGGGAGCTCAACCAGGAAGAAGGGATTTGGGATGTCATCGTCGACCCTGCCCGAAAAGTCAGGATCGGGAATAAGATTTATTTCGACGACGGCAAAATCTGGTGTGAAGTGATCGACAATACCACGTCGAGGGGCCGAACCGTCAGGTTTAACATCCGGCAGGATTTGTTCAAGATCATCGATAAGATCGGAATGACGCCGCTGCCGTATTATATCAAGCGTGACCCGGAAGAGAGTGACAAAGAATTGTATCAAACCGTGTTTGCCAAGAATATCGGGTCCGTCGCGGCGCCGACGGCAAGCCTGCACTTCACGAAACGGCTTTTGCAGGCCCTGGAGAAAAAAGGCGTGAAGATTGCACCGGTAACTCTTCACCTCGGGCTCGGCTCATTCCGTTCGGTCGAGGTGGAGGATCTGTCGAAACACAAGATGGATTCGGAGTATTATGAAATACCACAGACTTCGGTCGATATCGTAAACCGGACGATCGACAGCAAGGGCCACGTCTTCGTGAGCGGCACGAGCACGACGCGAGCGGTGGAGTCGAGCGTTACCACGACTGGGCATCTCAAGGCAACCCGCGGCTGGACGGATAAATTCATCTTTCCCCCGTACGATTTCAAGATTGCCGATCATCTCATTACGAATTTTCACATGCCGGAGTCCACGTTGCTCATGATGGCGTGTGCATTTGCCAATCGTGACTACATCATGAAAGCGTATAAAAAGGCAATAAAAGAAAAATGGCGATTCTACAGCTACGGCGATGCCATGTTGATCTCGTGATTTCCAACTTATGATGAACGGGAAACGCATAGGTGTCGCCCTTCCGGCGGCCGGTAAGGGGAAGAGAATGGGCAGCGACATTCCGAAACAGTTCCTGGAACTGGACGGCCGGTCGATCCTCGTTCACACCCTTGAGCGCCTTAGCGCTGTGACGGAAATCGATCTCATCGTCGTCGCGGCGGCAGCAGACGACCTCCACGCAGTCAGGCAATCGGCAGATTCGTACCACCTATCCAAGGTCAAAGCAATAGTTCGTGGCGGGGATCGCCGGCAAGACTCCGTCTGGAATTGTCTGGAAGAGCTCTCAAGGTTGAGCATCGATATCGTTGTCGTTCACGACGCGGTCCGATCGTTCGTCAAGAGGGAGACCGTTCTCGATGTTTGTCTTGCCGCCATGGAGGCGGGTGCAGCCATTCCGATAGTTCAACCGAAAGATACGATCAAGCTGATCGACGCCAGCGGTTTTATCCGCTCTACGCTCGACAGGAATACGTTGGGTATTGTTCAGACGCCCCAGGCGTTTCAGTTCGCGCTCCTCTACGATGCATATCAAAAAGCAATGCAGGAAAAGTTTTATGGTACCGACGATGCAAGTCTGGTGGAACGTTATGGAGGAAGGGTAAAAGCGGTCGAAGGGGACTATTTCA
>DASYTP010000246.1:0-19146 GCA_036002145.1 Bacteroidota bacterium
CACGAATTTCTCTCTGTCGCTGCCGTCGTGGACGCCGACGGCAGGCTTGGTGGGAATGACGTTAGGAAGTATGCTTGCGCTGGCCTGTGTGGCCACATTTGTTTCGAAGGGGCGCGGTACGGCAGCGCCTTTCGATCCCCCGAGAGAATTTGTTGTCGTCGGCCCGTACAAATACGTACGCAATCCGATGTACTGGGGAGCATTTTTCACGCTCGTCGGTTTTGGTTTGTACCATCATTCTGTTTCGATGATTCTCTTTTGCCTCCTCCCGGCCGTTCTCGTTCACCTCTTTGTCGTTTTCATCGAAGAGAAGGGGCTTGAACAAAGGTTTGGAGATTCCTATCGGGATTACAAGCGTACGGTGAACCGCTGGCTGCCAAAATATCGGACGAATTAAAATTTCTTAACTGTTCGGGAATCTCCGGGAACAGAACCAAATCGTAAGAACCCCTCTCCTTTGTGGTGACGCACATCACTGCGCTATCGGTTTCTCCGATCAAAAGAAGTACATAGGAAGAGTCGTCGCGCCCGTGTGACGACGGTAAATTTACAGATTGCAACTCACAATTAGAGAGGAGTGGGAGAGTATGAAAAACATGTTTGTATCATTCAGTTGGATTCGTAGAGTTCTTCCGGGTATTCTGGTGGGGATGGGATTTCTCCTTCCGGCCTGCACATCCCAGGAGTCGGGTCCGGTTTCGGGTGTAAACGAAAGCGCCCCCGGGGGAACCATACCCGTGATCAATACAGTGACCGGGAATGGAGCACCGAGCGGCCCTCACTTTAACCTGAATCTCATCGGTGTACCGAAGGATAAAACGGCGCCCATGGACAACAACAACGGACACAGAATTTTTGTAAAGCTTGAAGGTGTCACGAAAATCTTACTCAGTCAGGGGGATTTTCAGGTCCTGGATGCGAACGGCACAGATGGTACGGCTTCATTTCGACTTCCCAGTCCGGATCCGGATAATGACGGAGTGACGGCGTATTCCGTATATGCCCGCGCATTGGGCAAGCCGGGTGGAAGGTCAATCTCGAGAACGTGTGCGAGCGATTCGACAGGCGCCACGTTCTGCTCGACAGAGGCCCTGCTGCTGGTCCGGAGCACCGGGAAGAGTTCCTTTACAAACGTCAGCAAGTACCTCCTGTATCTTTACGTCGATCTTAACGGCGATGGCGTCCTCGAACGCGTTCCATTATTTGATCCACGATTGCAGGATTATTTCTGGAGTTATGACAATCAAGGCATGAAGCTGGTCCAATTGCGGTTCTATCAAATATCTTCGACTGTTCCCTAGACCGGTCGAAACCGGAAGGTTGCCTTAAACAGTAAGTGCGGCAGAAGGGTGAGCGTTATGCTCACCCTTTTAGTATCTCTTCACGTTCGCGTCAATCTTCACCGACCAGGCATCAATCCCACCTACCAGGTTTTTCACGTTCTTGAATCCCTGTTCGTACAGAAACTCGACCGCGCGCTGGCTTCTCCCTCCGTGATGACAATGGACGACAATCTCCGCCTGTTTGTCTAATTCGCCGATTCGCTTTGGGATTTCCCCCAGGGGAATAAGCTTCCCCCCGATGTTGGCCTTCGCGTACTCCGACGGCTCGCGCACATCGAGGACGAACGGTTTCTCCCCGTTATCGAGTTTTTGCTTTAGGTGTTCGACGGTGATCTGTAGGGCGTTCATCTCGTAGGTCCTATCGATGGGTGGTTCATTCAGGAATCCAAGGTTATACTGACGCACTTTCTGGAACCGCGGCGGCTGGACAGGCAGATCGGCCATCACAAAGTCGACGAACTCTCCCTTCGATTTCATCTGCAACGATGGATTAAACCGGCGCTCGTATCCTATTGTCGAGCTCGGCTTCGGGCTCATTGCTTTGCCGCAGGACGATCCTGCAAAGTGCGTCGGATAAATTTCGACGCAGTCCGGGAGAGGGAGGAGCTTTCCCCAGACACTTTCATAAAGTTGCGCGGCACTTCCGTCGAGGTCGGGCCTTCCAGTATCCCCGACAAACAACGTATCGCCGGTGAACACCAACCAGGGCTCTCTGCTACGCGTCGTGTCGCTGACCAGGATGCTGACGCTGTCGGGCGTATGTCCCGGGGTATGAAGCACTTTGAGCGTGATGTTTCCTATCGAAATTTCCTGTCCGTCCGTTACTTTTGCCACGGGAAATCCGGCTTCAACCGATTCATGAAAGTGCACCGGCGCGCCTGTCGCCAGGGAAAGTTTTTTTGCCCCTGAAAGATGATCCGCCTGTGCATGCGTCTCGAAGACGTCCGTGATCTTCATCCCATGATGGCGGGCGTAATCGAGATACTGCTCGATATCGAGCTGTGGATCGATGACCGCACATACCTGGCGCCGGGTGCAGCCGACGATGTACGATAAGCACCCCCCCTGTTCGTGGCGAAATTGTTGAAATACCATTTTACTTCATTTTACTTGATAAGCGTTCCTTCGCCTTCGTAATGGCGACCAACAATGCCTCCTCACGGGTAGGCGCTTCAGTGCGCACGATGACGGCGCCGGGATCAACGTTGTCGATATGGCAGCAATATTGACCCGCGAAGCTGTACGAAGTCACATTCACTTTCCATCCGGAAATCTCTTTCGTTTCGATGAGATACTCCTCTGGTTTCATCATTGTCAGGCTCCTTTCGCGACAGGTGCGCCGACCAGATTCCCCCATTCTGTCCACGAACCGTCATAGTGGGTTTACGTACTTCAACATCCAGCCTAAATTAAATAATATTGAGGGAAAGATGCAATAGGAATATTGCAGAGAAGAATTGCTGTTTTAGCGATTCATCCATCCTGATGTAAGCGTTGTCCGGGAGTCGGGTATGTATCAGTTTGAATCAGAGAACCAAAATGTGAGTGATCATGCGCTCGCACACCCCACCTATAATCCTCCCCTTCGCAAGGGGAGGATGTTTTGCGCCCCCTCCTTGCGAAGGAGGGGGCCACGGGGGAGGTCGATGCAGGCCATCGCTGCAAAATGAGGCACTACCGGGAGTCACTATATGTTTTTTTTTGTTATATTAAAGGCAATGTCGATCACTTTTAGACGCGCGTTCTTCTTCATGGCTCCGGCAGTCCTGGCTGTCACATTTGCGAATGCACAGAAGCCGGACAACAACATCAAGTTCCGGCTTGCGCAGAGTTATGAACACTCGGGTGATTTTGATGCAGCCCTGAATATTTACGGCGAGTTATATGAAAGAGATTCGACCAGCGTCGTGATCTTCGACGCGCTGCGAAGAAATTATCTGCTCCTTAAGCGCTACGACGACCTCATTACTCTCTTCAACCGATCCCTCGTCAGAAATCCGCATGACATGAGCGTGTTGGCCCAACTGGGAACATTCTACACACTAAAAAGTGATGATCTGAATGCCTCCCGATGCTGGGAGCGCGCGATTTCCGTCGACTCGATTCACGAGGTTACCTACCGCGTCGTGGGGAGCTCCCTGACGGAGAGCCGGTTGTTTGAGCGCGCGATCGAGATTTACCGCCGCGGGCGCAGGGCGTGCAACAACCCCGCCTTGTTCACGATGGATATTGCCTACTTACAGAGCATCGTCATGAACTTCGGAGAAGCGACGCGGGAGTACATCAATCTGATTCGCCAGACCCCGTCGATGCTTTCCTTCGCGCAGACTCGAATAGCAAGTTACACCGCGCGCCCTCAGGGACTCCCTGCCGCCATCGGTGCGGTGGAGGAAGCGGTCAAATCCGAGCCGGACAATCTTCCCCTCATACAACTACAGGCGTGGGTGTATATGGAAGGCAAACAATTCGATCGCGCGTATGATGTCTACAAGATCATCGACGCCAAAACGAATGCCGCCGGTCGCGAATTGTATAATTTCGGTGAACACGCACTCAAGGAAAAATCCTATGCCGCGGCTGCGAGAGCATTCCGGGACGTCATCACCATCCATCCAAAATTCGAGATGCTGCCCCAGGCAAAATTCGGGTATGCACGGACCCTGGAAGAATCCACCGCGACACAGGATACCCTTTACCAGTTTTCCGTTGCGACAGGATCCCTCAGGCCGGTCACCGCCTCTGCGCCAATGTATAACGATGTCATCGCTGCGTACAGGCAGGTGACTGCCGAATTTCCCACGACCGAGTTCGCTGCTCAGTCCTTGCTTAGAATTGCCATTCTTCAACAGGAACGTTTCTTCGATCTTGACGGGGTCAAATCAACGCTTGAGACTCTGACCAAAACGTATGCGGCGTTCCCGGCAATCACGATAGAGGGAACGCTCCGTTTCGGCGATCTGTATCTTGCAAAAGGCGATCTCCCGAGGGCGGAAGAGCAATACCTTTTGCTCAATCATTATGGCGGCGGCGGAGACCAACGCGAGCGCGGCGCTCTGCGACTCGCAGAAATCGATTACTTCAAAGGGAACTTCAAGGAGGCATTGAAGAGGTTGCGCGATCTTACGCGAAACGTTGCATCCGATATCGCCAATGACGCATTAAAGCTTCAGGTTCTGATTATGGAGAACACCCGGTCGGGGGATGCGGCGTTGAGGGAATTATCAAAAGCAGAATTCCTCAAACGCCAGATGAAATTCTCTGATGCGCTTAAGGCCTACGAGTCGATTCTCGCTTCCGATTCAACGTCAGACCTTATTGACGAGGTTTTGATGAATGTCGGCGACATCCATGTCCAGAATCGAGAGTATGCCGAAGGCATCGCCTCGTATGACAAGCTGCTGAGCTCGTTCCCTGAGAGTCTTGTGCTCGATCTGACATTGATGAAAATCGGGAACGCATACCGGTATGGATTGCATAACGTACCGCACGCGATTGAAGCATATCAGAGGCTTTTGGAGAAATTCCCGAACTCGATCTATGCGACGGTTGTACGAAAATACATCCGGGAATTAAGAGGAGACAACATATGAAGATTGCGGATTGCGGATTGTTGAGTCGGAGCCGAAATCCCGTACGGAGTGCGGGATGGATTGCGGATTTAGGCTCCTGTGTCCCTTCCGGTAAGAAAATGTTCGTCGTTGTCTGCTCTTTGCTCCTGGCTTGTATCTCGCTTCCTGCACAGAAGATTCTCGTTCCCATGGACTTGAAGCAGACCGACCATCTGAAAGCCTACGGCATCGCCTATTGGGTGCTGGTGAAAAACATCGAGGTGGACTGGCTGCTGAATTACCGCGGCGGCTCATTCATGATCGACGGACTCGATGTTGTTGCTGCGGAATGCCGAATACGCGGCGTGGCATACGAGGAAATCAGCGGCGCCGAGGCGGCGCAAATCTACGCCGAGGTGCAATCCGATGAGAACAACATGGATGCCGTCCGATTGGAAAAAGCGCCGAAGATTGCAGTGTATGTTCCGCCGAATACCTTGCCGTGGGATGACGCGGTCACCCTTGCCATGGAGTATGCCGAGATCCCCTACGACAAAGTGTGGGACGACGCGGTCGTGAAGGATAGCCTGCTCCAGTATGATTGGATTCATCTCCACCATGAGGATTTCACCGGACAGTATGGAAAATTCTATGCACAATTCGCCGCCCAGCCATGGTACGTAGAGCAACAGGTGATGTATGAGAAAAAAGCAAAAGAACTCGGCTTCCGGAAGGTTTCTGAAATGCGAAGCGCCGTTGCCCGGAAGATCAAAGAGTACATCGCGGCGGGCGGATTCATGTTTGCCATGTGCTCTGCAACGGATACGTACGACATCGCACTCGCCGCAGAGAATGTCGACATCTGCGAATCGATGTACGATGGAGATCCGGCGGATCCGAATGCCCAGAAAAAATTGGATTTCTCGAAGTGCCTTGCATTCGAGAATTTTACCATCGAAAAGAACCCGCTTCGGTACGAGTACTCCGACATTGATATTCCCCCCAGCGACTTACTCGGTCTCCTGCAAGAGAGCACCGATTATTTTACATTGTTCGAATTCTCGGCCAAATACGATCCTGTCCCGACAATGTTGACTCAGGATCACGCCAATATCATAAAAGGCTTTATCGGCCAGACAACGTACTTCAAGAAGAGCTTGATCAAAAAAAATGTGATTACTCTCGCGGAAAAAGAGGGATCGGATCAGGTGCGATACCTTCACGGCAACTACGGGCGGGGCACTTTTACGTTCTACAGCGGCCATGATCCGGAGGATTATCAGCATGCCGTCGGCGACCCGCCGACCGATCTAAAGCTCCACAAGAATTCTCCGGGCTACCGGCTGATATTGAATAACATTCTCTTTCCCGCGGCGAAGAAAAAGCAGCAGAAGACGTAGCCGTGTGCCTCCAGTCCGGCACCTCCCTGCCTGTTGCATCTCTCGATTTATTTCCTAAATTATTCCGTCATGCGAATCGCCATCATTTCGGACATCCACTCAAATCTTGAGGGGCTGGAGAAAACGCTCAGCCTGATCAAGCAGCATACCATTGATGAGATTATTTGCCTCGGCGACATCGTCGGCTACGGGGCAAATCCGAACGAGTGTATTGAGCTCGTGCGTCAGGCGACTCCACATGTGCTGCTGGGAAATCATGACGAGGCTGCGATTGACCTTGCAAAAACGGAATACTTCAACCCCTTTGCCCGCATTGCTGCGGAGTGGACCAATCACGAGTTGACTGAAAGCAACATGGCCTATATCCGCGGTTTGCCGTACTCCATAGACCGGAACGGCCTGCTGTTCGTACACTCGTCGCCGTACGAGCCGGAGGAGTGGCATTACGTCCTCTCTCCGGTCGACGCACAATTCAACTTTTCCTATTTCTCGGAACCGATCTGCTTCGTGGGACACTCTCATGTGCCGGTAGTATTTTGCGAAGATATCTGGACACAGGAGGTTGAACCGGGGAAGAAATTCATTGTCAACGTGGGGAGTGTGGGTCAACCCCGCGACAACGACTGGCGGGCAAGCTTCGGGATATTCGATACGGAAAAATGGACATATGAGAACGTTCGTTCAGAGTACAATGTCAATGCTGCCGCCGATAAAATAAGGAAAGCCGGGCTGCCCCGTGCCCTGGCCGAGAGGATACTGGTGGGCAGATAAACCGATGGTTACTCTTATTCATCCTTTTGCATCAGACGGGCAATCCTGTCTTTGATGAACGCCTGCTGCTGAGGCGAGATGCCTGTCGTCGGTATGCTCAGGTATTCACTGAGCGCTTCACCGTCGAGCTTCATTTTTTCCAGCGCACCCGCGACCATCAGCAAGGCATCAAGCCTTCCGGGAAGATCCGGATACTGTCGCATGAGTCCCTTTGCCTTTAGTACACATGTCGCATAGAAGCCCTTCTCGAAGAGCAGATGGGTCCCGTTCAATTGCAATACGGCTGCAGGCGGAGGTGGCGATGAGAGGGATTCCATTGATGGTCTGAGTTTACCGTAAACGGTGGTTGTCTTTGGAATTTGGCGCTCTTCATCTTGCTGACCCGCCGGCACGCTGCGTATACGCTCCATTGCAAGCTTCAATAACAACTCCTCCTGCGAAAGTGTCCGCAAATCCGAAAGATCCACAATCACGAGCTCCGGTAGGGTGAGCTTATTCGTGCCGTCTATGAGAACGGTTGCTGAAGATTCCTTCTCCAGCTTCATCGAATCTTCCGGTTTGAGGATATCGCCGACAGCGACACGAACCCATTGTTCCTGCACGTTATGACGCACATAGACATCGCCTTTGACCGACGAGACTTTAATGTCGGCATTCGCCGCTCCGAGCATCACAAACAGTGAAAGGACGACACAACAACTTATCCGATTCATACTAATTTCCTTCCCCTTAAATTCAGTCAAGAGCCTCAAAATCAACCAGCTTCACCCAACCCTTGATAATTCCGAAATTCAGCTCGACATCCTCCAAATACTCCTTCGCGCCCGCCATCCACGCCTCGTCGAATCCTTTCTTCATGTCGGTAGTCTCAACGGGAATCCATGCCGTTTCGGTACCGTGCTCGTTTTTTCGAATAACATATCGTTTGGGATTATCGCTGATCGCGTAGGCGTGTGCTGCGTCGATCCCAGTATTGAACATCATGTAAATATGCGACTGCTCGGGGTGGTCCGGCGGAACCACGTCGACAAATGAAGTGGAGATACCCATGCTTGCGAGAAGTGAAGAGTAGCATACGCTCAAATCGTCGCAATCTCCACCATTCAATCTGAGCGTCTCCAGCGGATATTGAACGAACTCCTGGCTTTTCTTCGGGTCGCTTACATACGACAGGCGCTTGATGAACGCATTGAAGACGATCTTCGCACGCTGAAAATCCCGCATGAACCCCGGGACACTGTCGATGGCGGCCTTATCCTCGCTCAACACATCTCGAGTAAATCGCAATACTTCGGGATCGTCGGGCGTGACGAAATATTTCAACGAGCTCACATCGGCGTTCCAGTCGTTCTTGCCGTGAACAAGTATCCGCGTTTGAACGTGATCGTCATAGTCATCGTTTGATGCTGCCGCCACGTATACTTCTCCCTCGTGAACGGACATTGAAATCACTCTCTTCAGTGCATCGTTGAAGACGGCATACAACGGCACATCGGCGACTTCACCGGGCTGCAACGCCTGGGGCTGCGATTGTGTCGGCGCTTCCATCAGCCCCGAAACATAAAAGCTTGTCACCGCATCGATCCGCCGCGAGGACACATTCCGAATGCGGGCTTTGCCGATGGGCTGAAGAGCATAACGCACCTGCGAAGCGGGAAAGATGTCGCTCGCGATGTCGACGTGTTCGATGCGGGCAAGGCTTTCCCGTGCCCTGCCGAAACTTGCTCTCGCGGTAAGCGAGATCCTGTCACCCGTGAACTTATTGAAGTCGATATTGCTCACCCCCGACTGCAGGAACGCGCCAATAGATGCGTCGCCGCGCCTGTTCTCCTGGGATAAGAAAGCGAGATAACTCAGATCAAAATGCAGAGGTTCCAGGTCGATTCCGGCGCCGCAACCCAGGGCATCGGCGACCATCCCGGAGGAAGCATCCAGATACACTCCCCCCCGAAGCTGGAGTGAAGATAGGGCCGGCAGAGACAGTTCTCCACCGCATCGTACTTGCCGCTTGGTATCGCCGTCAATTGCAATGAGCACATTCTTAAGACCGGCGTAGCCGACGCCAAGGCGAAGGAGTGACGGTGTCAGAAGATCGTATTGGATGACTGATTCGTCGAGGGGCGTCTCTGTGAGGCTGAAGAGATTCTCCGCGGCAGCGCCAAGCCGCCACGATTCATCCACCAGCCAAAGTAAGCCCAATCCGACGGTAGACGTGTTCCCGGAATAGTCAACAATTGAAGTTCTGATCGTGGAATTGGAATCGAGCGTGTACTTCGTGTCGGTGACCGTTTCATCAAGAAGATGGACATCCAGTCCTAATGAAACATCTCCACGCATCCGAAACGCGAACGCTATGGCAGCCTGCTCTCGATAGGAGATTTTCTTGTCGAATTCCAACGATTGAGATGAATCCTCCAGAGTAAAGACGGACGGGACCACAAACTCGAGCGTGGCGCCGGGAGAGAATTTGAACGCAGCTGCATGGCCTCCGGCAAATCTCTTTCCGATGCCGGCGGCCTGGAACGTTAGTGCGTGATCGCTACGTGCCGGAGAATAGAAATTCGTGAATGACACCTGCCAGTCCTTAATATTTGTCATCGCTGCCGCATTCCAATCAATCGATGAGAGATCATCTATGAACACCGTGGAGGCCGCAAGTGCGATCGGCCTCGAGGAACTGAGATGCTGGGGATATCCTGGATGGACAACCATAAGAGTCATGGCTGAAACTGACACCAGCAGTATGCGGGTACGCTGAGCAAGCTCCATACGGTCTGTTATTCGATAACACTATACACAAGAGAGTGGCTTGTAATTGATCTCAGGATAATATCTTCATACCCGTTCAGATGAACCGCGAACGATTCCTCGGATGAAACGGTGAATAATAACCTGGCACGATCCCGGGGAAGCAGTTGAAGAATCCTCGCCGGCAGAATCACCTGGCCCCCGTTGTTCCTGAGCTTCAGAGAGAGCAGGGGCTGCGGGAGCTTGCCGGTGCGAAAATCACTGATGAGAATGCGAACAACTTCCCCGCCCCCACGCCACAGCACCGTCAGGTTGCGTGAAAGAGAAAGCCTTTCACCCGCAACGGGGGCGGTGACGTGCAGCCTTGCAGGAGCTTTAATCGTCTCCTGAAAAGCGGGCAAAAACAATCCCCCGGTAACCTTCCATTGATACGTGTGGTCCCCGAAATACCGAAACCCTTTTCCTCCCAATCCATCAAGGTTGAGCAGTGTATACTGGAGCCCTATGGAATCGATGGGGATTCCGGGCAGATCCAATCTCTCCGCCGAGCTCCGCAAGACGAGATTATCGACACTCACGATGCCGGCATCGATTGTCCGGAAACCTACCGTGTCTCCGGCGAAGAGAATGGGATCGGCGCGATTGTAAAAGACCGCACGCGCAAGAGAGGCCTCATGATGTTCTACCGGACTGTCATACTCCGATCCGGCGACGATGAGTTTTCCCAGGAACTTACGATTAGAGGTGATGAAAAACGTCGTGTCACCGGAGGCTGATGCATCAAACGGCTCCACTCCCACGTCCGACGCATTCTCGACCTCCAGGCCTTGCCGTTCGACCTCGTCATCTCTCAGCTGAACGGGGTTTTGTTTTTGACACCCTCCAAGAAGTATCAGCGCAAATATGATGACGACAAAATATATCTGACCGACGGTTTTCAATTTTCTATCAATGTATGAAATTTACACTTATTTTCAAGTTCTTGTATTCGTGTTGGCTCATGTTCGCACCGGGTTAAGTAGTTAGCGCCATACTACGATATATGGCAATCCCCAGTATCGGTTGGAGAATGGTTTCGCGTCGTCGAAGAGAGAGCCGTGCGACATGACGTCGACGACGGCGTGGAAGCGGCCGATGGATAGCAGGCTTCCCAGCTCGCCGTAGAATGTGGCTTCATACGTTCGATCGTAGGCGCTGCCATTCCACGTACTTTCAACAAGTTTCATCCTCAAACGCCGTACTCCCAGAACAGGAAATGGCGATAGACGCCGGGGATCCACCGCTACATATCGCAGGAAGGCATGCTCGGTATCCGCATCCGTGCTCGTAACGTGGAGAATGAGCTGGACAGAATCCCGGACTCTCAGAACGGGAAGGCCCGAGATGATTCTGCTGAACCGCAGCCAGGTATTCAAAGGATCGGTAATTGTATCCTTCCCCCAGGGAAACGTGTACTCGATGGAGTTGATCGTAAAGAGATTTACACTTTCTGGTTCGATGTTTCCCTCTACGAGTGTCATCGCGACCGGCACCCAATTACGTTCGTACAATCGGGTACGTGCAACGCGGTGGAATCGTATCTTGCGCTGCACACGCTCCCGGAAGGGTTTCGCAAGGATCGTGTCGGCATAATGCCCGGTGTCCTGGTATGAGGCTGCGATTACGAGTGACCCCGAAATATGCTTGGTGAGCGTCGCGATAGCAACGGAATCTCCAATGATCTGCACGTCGATGTCGCGGGTAATATTTTCGATCTTCCGGCCCCAGCGAAGCGGTCGGATGGCAGTAGCCTCCTTTGCAAGTCCGAAATCGTCGCTCGCGGGTCCGCGGTCGTCTATTTCGTTTTCATCCGAAGTCGAGAACTCACCGAGTGAGTCGGACTGAACCATCTGACTGATCGCATCCTTGTCGTTCGACGGACCGCTCCCTGGTTCTCCGGGCCCTTCTTTCGTGCATCCTCCGAAAACAATCAAAAGCCCCGCCACCATCAACCATAAAAATATCGCTACGTGTTTCATTGTCCTTCTCCTTACTAGATTTGAATTTTAAGAAAACCGGATTTCTATTCTTATGGAACGCCCCGCCGCCCCTTCCCACACGCCCGCACGTGAATTAGGATTAAAGGAGCGACGGGACGATTTCAGAATCAACTGGTTAATCAGCAAGCAACATGCCAGATCGGTTCTTTGACCAAACAGACTGAAATCACGACAAATTGGAAGGAATTCAATGAAAATGGCTGAGGCGAAAAACTACACTAATGCGGGAATAACAACGTTGAGTGCGGGAGAGGCACCTTTCAGGCAGATTTGATGGGTTTTTCGGAGGGAGCCTTCTCGATCAACGTCCAATCTCCTTCATGATAGCTCTCGATGATCCTGTCGAGGTAGGAATGGTATCGTTGAGGGAGATTCTTGTACTTTGGCCTGGATTGATTGGTGGATTGCTCAAGCGGTTGTGAGCGATTGACGAACTCCACCGCATTATTCACGTATTCACAAAATTTCTTGAGAACCCTGGCGGCAGTCTCCTCGTCGCCGGGGCCGGTAATCGTGCGAATGCTTGTCCGGAGATCCAAATTTGTCTCGACAAACACCTTGAAACAATACCCGCGGAAGTATTCTGCAACGGTTCCACGATTCAAGCCTCCAAGATCGTCGGCTGTTTCAGAAATAGCGTTTCGAGAAAATTTCTTCTCACGCAGCAATTGGACGATACGCGCTTCGATATCGGCCAATGTTTGGACTGCGGCGGTGATTTCTTCCGGAAAATCCTTTAAGCGCAAGATGTCCCGTTCTTCGGCTTTTGCAAGCAATACGGCGTGCTTCACGGCGCTCTGAAGTTCTCTCACGTTTCCCTGCCATGTATGCTGTTGCAGGGCATGCATCACCGCCGCACTGCTCCTCAGCGCCGGAGATTCCAGCGAAATGAAATGTTCGACAAGTGGCGGGATGTCGTCAAGCCGTTGCCGGAGGACGGGAAGTTGAATGGTCAATACATTCAGCCGGTAAAACAAGTCCTCCCGGAATTTTTTTTGTTCCACCATCTGCTTCAATTCTCTATTGGTTGCAGCGAGGATGCGCACGTCGGCTTTCTTCGTCTCCGTCCCCCCGACGCGCTCGAATGTCCCCTCCTGCAGGACCCGCAACAATTTTACCTGGAACGCTTCACTGGTTTCTGCGATCTCATCGAGGAAGATCGTCCCGCCGTTCGCAAGCTCAAATCGGCCGGGCTTCTCCTTCAACGCACCGGTAAAGGCGCCCCGTTCATGGCCGAAGAGCTCACTCTCGAGAAGTGTTTCGGTTAACGCGCCGCAATTGACCGCTATGAATGCATTGCGGCGCCTGCGGGACTCATTATGAAGCGCGCGGGCAATGAGTTCCTTTCCCGTCCCGCTTTCTCCCAAAATCAACACCGTGGCATCGTTATCGGCTATCTTCTTCACGAACCCAACGACATCTGCCATCAGGCCGGAGCTGGTATGAATGATGCCGTTGAAGTTTTCCACGCGAATCGGTCCGCCGGTTTCCAATGGGGTGAATGGCCGGAGGTCTTCTTCCTGAGCTTTGAGCCGCGACACCTCCTCCTTTATTCTTCGCACTTCCTCCAGCAATCCTGCCGTCCTGCCTTCAGCATTTTGTGTTTGAGATATAGCAAGCTCGGCTTCAAAAGATTTGAGGGTCGATTCTCGCTCTTGCAACTGCAAGACAACGCGTTCCTTCTCCTTTGAGAGCGAAAGGACCTGCCCTTTGACGCTCTGGTGCTTGTAGATGAGCAGGGCAATGAGAACGAAACCCATTGTAAAGATCGGTTTTGCCACCGGTAGAAGGTATGAGGCGAATGAGAACAGTACGAATGAGGCTCCAAGCAGGACGGAGATGAGCCCGAGAAGTGCCGTCAATCCTACGGCCTCTCGCCGCAGAAACATCAGATAGGCGGCAAGTAGTCCCACAACGAGCGTAAGGAGCTGTTCCGCGGGCCCGGGTAGAGGCCGAAGAAAGGTCTGGTGGATGAGATTGTCGATAAATGTCGCATGAATGCCGATGAGCGGAAACTGGTCGCTGAAAGGGGTTTCAATAAGCGTGCTCCTGCCTTCAGCAACAATACCGAGAAGGACGATTTTGTCTTTCATATCCGGCGGTGGGGGAGATGATGCCATCCCGGACCTCGACGCATCATATAATTGTAAGAACCGAACCACCGGAATAGCGTGGAGTGAATTCGCTCCACCCGTAAAATTAATCAAGAGGTATCCGTGTGGCTCGATGGGAATGTTCGTATCGAGGTTTTCATTCTTGATCCGGATATCAAGCGGCTCGCCGTGGATCTCTCCCTGAGAAAGGCCGATTTGTGCTTTCCGCCAGACTTCGAATGGAAACGCCGCGACAAGTGCTTTCGCATTACTCTCCCGGCCTGCGGACACTACAAATAACGGGACTTTGTTCTCAATGGTGATATTGGTGTGGCCGAAGGCTGCTGCGCCGTCAAGTAACTCGGGAAACGGGAGCTCAAGCCGGCTGCCGGCATCAAATATATTCTCCTTCCAGTAGGGATATTTCAAATGCTCGGGAAGCCCGGATGCATCCCCTGTGGCGTGCTCACCGAGAGATCGAAAGTATCCTCCCAATACCACATTCCCGGCCTTTCTCACCAACGCTGCGAGCAGGTGATCGTACTCGGGATGTGCCCGGTCAGATTCTGATAAACCGATGTCGACGCCGATAACTCTCGCCCCGAGATCGTGCAATGCATCGATGACCAGTGCGTAGTAGCTTCGTTTCAGGGGAAGACCGCCGAGGGCGCTGATAGCGTCGTTATCGAAATAGAGGACAACGATGGAAGTGTCGATAGGCGACTCTCCACGCGCATGGTACTTGAAAGTAAGCAGACTGCGTTCAAGCGCGTCGAACATTCCGGAGAGAGGAAGGGTGGCGGCAAACGCGGCTATAGCGACGACTATTCCAACAGCAAGATGTTTTGTTCGCGGGTGCATGATGAGTGAGACTTACTTCTGAGATAGCCCGCGCGGGCGGAGCCACTGTTCGGGATCCTGCTTGTCGCGATCCTTCCACAGCTCGAAATGCAACATCTGCCCCGCGAGGGCCTCGCCGCTCCTTCCGATTCCCTCACTCTCGACGACATTATCCCCCTCGTTAACAAAAATCTCGGAGAGGTGCGCATAGACCGTGCGGAATCCGTTTTTGTGATTGAGGATAACAAGATTCCCGAAGGACGGAAGCCACCAGATGGTCGATACTTCTCCATCGGCGATTGCGCCGACGCGGGTTCCAGCAGGCACTGCGATATCGATTCCGGTGTTTTGCGTTACCGTATGCAGCGTCGCGTTCTGCTGGAACCCGAAGCGGGCGACAACCTTCCCACCGGAGACCGGCCAGGGATAGCGACCGCGCTTCACCTCGAAAAGGCTGTTCGTGGCTTCACGGGAGGCGGAAGTTGTATTCTCTTCCCGGGGGCGGCTTACCGTGCGTTCCTTCTTCGTACGCTCCGCATCAATCAACCTGGAGATCAGCTGTTCCATGTCTTTCGCCGCCTGGAGTTTGCGATTCACTTCCTTCCGATAGTTTTTCTTATCCCGTCGGATCTCTGCGAGCAGGGACTTTCGCTTTGACGTCTTTTGGAGAAGCCGGTCCTCCTCTTTCGATTTCTCAGCAATGAGGTCGCGCTGCTCCGACAGCTGGCGCTGAAGCAACTCGCGCTGCTCTTCATGACTATCCCGCCGTGCATCGATTTTTTCGAGGTCGTTCTTGCGTTGGTTGGAGAATCGTTTGAGATACTCTGCCCTGACCAGGGCCTGGTTCAAGGATTTGGAGGAAAGTAACAGCTCGAGGTCGTACGTCTGGCCATATTTGTAGGCGGCTGTCACGTAGCTGGCATACTGGCGTTTCAGGAATGTGAGCTGCCCATTGAGCTCGTCAATGGTCCTGCGTGTGGTCTCGATCCCGGTTTGAAGAGACCGTTCTTCCCGATGGAGATCGGCGATGAGCTTACGCAGGAGCGCCGTCTGCCGATCGTACGTATCGAGCAAATCGAGTGTCGCGCGCTCTTTTCTTTCCCTGTCTTTTATCTTCTTTTCATAGCCGCTGATTTCTTTTCGCAGCCTGGACAATTGCGACTGTTTCTTCTTGATTTCTTCGTCTCCCGCCCGTGAACAGACGGAAAGGGAGAGGAACCCAAGAAGAAGATAGAACATCAAGCGTGGAGCTGTCGTCAACGGTAGATTACCTCCGCACGCCTGGGAAGGGCAAACGAACACTGGACCGGCTCGTTGAGCTTGATGTTGCTGTAAACGATGGTAACGCTGCGGCGCTCTCCAGGGACAATTACCCGCAGCAATCGCGGCGTGATCACTCCTTGTTCCTCGTCGAATTTCGAAGCAGTGGCAATGAGCTTTGGTATCCCTTTATCATCAAGCAGGCGATAACCGCTGACGACGAATGTTTCCGGATCGATCCGAAATTCTTTCTCGCCTTCACCGGTCTGATACCGGATGACATAGAGATCGTCCATTACCGAGAAGTGTCGAAGAGAATCGGGCGCATCGTCCGCCAGAAATTCTCCCGTGAACGCCCGAAGAATTTCATCGAAACGGAGACTGATGCGGAACACCGAGCGGAGCGTCTTTCCATCCGGCTTGCCGATGGTCGCAGTGTTCTCCCGCCAGTCATAGAAAACGAACTGTTGCGGAGAAAGGGTCAGCGTGCCGACGTGTATGCCGAAGGGACCGCTGAACTCCACACGCAGAGAGTCCGGCTTTTTCAGATCCACATCGAACGAACCGCTGTTTGACTCTTCGGGGCTCTCCACGGTGATACTCCCGTCTCCCTTCAATGTCTTAATGTGTTGATTCCGCTCGCGGACCCTCCGAAGAATTTCCTCCAGGGGCAGCGCGCCTTCATGAACGACACCCTTCGAAGGGGAACAACCATTACCGACAATCATAATAAGTACCGGGATGATGGCGGCCCATACCCTCACAAGCTTCCCCGCTGGATCTTATCTTTCAGTGAAGTATTCGAGGAGTCGAACTGCAGCGCCTTTTGCCAGTATTCCATCGCTTTTTCCCTCTTCGAAAGTTTGAAATAAATATCTCCGAGGTGCTCGTGGATGACGGCGCTTTGGCTCCCGAATTCAATCGCCTTACGCACATAGCGCTCCGCCTCTTCATACTGTCCCATCCGGTAGTAGATCCAGCCATAGGTATCCAGATACGATTGGTTTGTGGGCAGCTGGCGAACGGCATCTTTCGACATTCCCAGAGCGCGTTCGAGCTGGATGCCTCGTTCCGCAAGACTGTAGCTGTAGTTGTTGAGCAGCAGGTGATTGGACGGATCGATCCGGAGTGCGCGTTCGTACATGCTATCGGAATCTTCGTGACGCTTCAACTCATCATAGACGAGCCCGAGCGCAGTGAGCGCATCGACGCTTTTTTCGTTCAGCTGAAGCGATTTTTCAAGTGCGGAGGAAGCATCGATCGGTTTATGCAGGCGCTGGAAGGATATCCCCAGCAGGAGGTGGATGCGAAATTCGTCGGGGATGATCTTTTTTGCATCTGTGAGTACGGAGATCGCATCATCAAACTTATTCTGGTCGTAGTAGATCGATGCGATGCCGACCCACCCGTCGGGGTTCCAGCCGGCAAGCTCTTTCACTTTCTGGTAATTCATCATCGCGGAGGAATCGTCCTTGATGATATTGTCGATCGCTCCAAGAAACGAGTACGGTCGCCAGTCCGCGGGATGTACGGCACGGATTTTTTCGAAAAGCTTGATGGCGTACGGGGCCACGGCTGTATCTTTCTGGACGAACGCGACGAAGATCTGACCGAACCTCAACTGGTCGTCGACCGAAAGCGTATCTTTGTTCATCATGGTTTCGAACTGCTCTTCCGCGTGATCATAATCCTGTTTGATTAAGTACGCGTGGGCGATCGCCGCCCGGAGTTCGAGGTTCTCGGGATGGAGTTCCGCAAGATCGTCATACAAATGGAGGGCCGCATCGGCGCTATCACGACGCAGGTAGCTGTCGCCGAGAGCCTTCTTGATCTCGAAGTTCGATGGATCGGTGGCAAGCATCCCCTTCAACGCCTCCGTTGCCTTGTCGAGCTTATTCATCGAGTTGTAAATTTGCGCCAGCTGGAAATAAGCATCGGCACTGGGGCCGAACCGATCGATCATCCCCTGATAAACGTCGATCGCCTTCAAAGGACTGCGCAATTGAAGCAATCGGCCAAGATTCAACCAGGCTTGCACATAGAAGGAGTCAAGTCCGATGATCGATTCGTACTCTTTGATCGCGCCATCGAGCTCGAACGCATTGAGATAAATCTCTGCAAGCGATTCGTGATATTCCCGGTTCGCCGGGCGCAATCGCACCGCTTCGCGCCCGCTTTGCATCGCATGGGTGTGTTCCCCGAGAGCCGAATAATCCCGGGCAAGAGCGTGATAGATTGCGGGATCCTGTTTGTACTGGAGTGCATCGGTATACTTGATAATCGCTTTGGCATAATCTCCTTTTTGATCGAGAAGGGATCCTTCGAGGAAGTACTGCAACGATAACTCATCGTTCGGTTGGACGCTCTCCGCCGGTTGTGCCACCTTCCGAGAACTTGAGCAGCCTGACCATACACTCACACACACGCTAACCGCCGCTATCAGGAATTGAATCTTCTTCATCTTTATCATTTTTTACAATATCAGGACGAAAAAAATATAGCGATTTGACGAGCGAATAACAAACCTTGCATCCCTTCCCAATTTTCTCTATATTTTTGACAACCATTTCACATTGCGCAGAAAGTTCACTTCTTGAATCGGTTTTTCAGCTTCGTTAAGATCGAACATACTCTGTTCACCCTCCCGTTAATCTACAGCGGATTCCTGCTCGGCATGCACGAGACGCCGTCGCTGTCGCTGTTGTTGCTGGTGCTCTCCTCGGCAGTGGGCGCAAGGACAGCCGCATTCGCACTCAATCGCATCATCGATCGCGACATCGACAAGCGAAACCCGCGCACCGCGATGCGCGAGCTGCCGAGCGGGAGGATGACGCTGAACGAGGCGATCGGCGTACTCCTCCTCGGATGTACACTGTACTTCGGTTCTGCCGCATTGATCTCCTCCTTCTGCCTGAAACTCTCCGCGATACCGCTTGCTATTTTCTCCGTCTATCCCTACATGAAACGCTTCACGGTAATAGCACATTTCGGCGTCGGACTGGGAATGTCGATGGCGCCCCTCGGCGGCTACTTCGCTGCGTCCCCGTCATTCGACAATATTTTCCCTGCCGTTTTATTGTGCCTGTTCGCTATTTTCTGGGGCG
>DASYTP010000247.1:0-4278 GCA_036002145.1 Bacteroidota bacterium
GAATGGGAAAAACTCACGCGAGCTCGGGGCAAGGGATATCGGATGTGAGTGGGCAGGGGAAGTGAACAACTCCCGGAAAAAATCCGAAATCCGAATATCATGCGCCGGTCCGAAGGACCCCTCCGGGGAGGCGCATGAGCCTCCGGCTCATAAATCCTAAACAAGCACGAATCTCAAAATCTAAAATTCCAAATCATCGCAAAAAGATTCGACGTTCTGGTGATTTAATATTGGGGTTTTGGATTTGTCCCGCTTCTGGATTCCGCCACGCGGCGGGATGCTAGAAAGCGGAATTTAGGATTTCGATATTCGAATTTAGGATTTTGCCGGAATTAAGAACTGATTTCTCATTTTAGATCCTACGAAATCACAATCTTCCCCCGCTTGATGATCTCGATAATATCATGCGCAACCCGCAGCGCGCGCATTCCATCTTCGCCGGTGACCAGGGGCTCGCGGCTCCCACGGACTGCATCGACAAACGACTCGAGCTCGATCTTCAGCGCGTTTACCTCACGAACCTCGGGCTGCTCGTACACGATGTTGCGCTTCCGCGTGCCTGCTTCGATGGCGCCGAGCATCATCGTCGATTTCGCAGACAGATCGTCCTCGTCCACGAGACGGAACACCTCGGCACTTCCCTCGAGGAAGTCCACCGAGATGTACGCATCGCGCTGGAACATCCGCATCTTGCGCATCTTCTTTTGTGAGATGCGGCTTGCAGTCACATTTGCGACGCACCCGTTCTCGAACCTGATGCGTGCGTTGGCAATGTCGATACTCTCCGAGACGACTGCCACTCCGTTCGCATCGATCTGCTCCACGGGAGAATGCACCAGGCTCATGATGATGTCGATGTCGTGAATCATGAGATCGAGCACGACTGCAACGTCGGTGCCCCGGGGGTTGAACTGGGCGAGCCGGTGCGACTCAACGAACATCGGCTGGAGATTGTACTTATCGAGCGCGAGGATTGCCGGATTGAACCGCTCGATATGCCCGACCTGGATTTTGAGGTTCTTCTGCTTCGCCAGCCGGACTAACGCCTCCGCTTCCTCAGTCGTGCCCGTCAGCGGCTTTTCGATGAACACATGTACGCCCCGCTCGATGGCTTTCCGGGCGATCTCATAGTGCGTGTTCGTGGGGGTGACAATGCTCACCGCCTGGATTGTTTGCAACAGTTCCTCTGCCGATGAATATGTCCTTGTCTTGAGCTCACCGGCAATGGACCTCATTCGCTCGCTGTCGACGTCGTAGATGCCGACGAAATCCACCGATTCGATCCCGGCGAACATCTTCGCATGCAGCGAGCCGAGATGACCGACCCCGATGACACCGACGGCAAGCTTACTCATTGATTAACCTTTGAAGTCACTTTGTATAGAGTATAGTAGCGAATTTGCGGATCCGAAAGACTCACACCGGCAAACGGCCGCGTGAGCAACGGCAACAGGGCGGGATCGCCTTTGAGTTCCTCGGGCAGCGACGCGCGGTGAATCACGTACTCCGGCTGACAGAATGATTCGTACAATTTGCGTCCAATGATATCATCGGCATTGTTGCCTTGCTGAAGCAATTGACGCGCAGCCGGCGAAACGAGCCCTGCCGCATCGCAGATTTCCCGTCCCGAAAAAAATCCAATCGCGCCCACATCTCCCGTGACGACTTTTGTTCCCGGCGGCGTGTTCTGATTCAACCACTTTCCGATGGGGATCAGGCATGTTTCCATCCCCTGTTCAAACGCAGCCATGCCCGGGACGACGACACGCCGATACGCCAGTTGATTCTGAACCATTACCAGCGCCGCCAGGAGCAAGACCGCGGCGTACGAAAAGCGCTTCATCGACGTGTGAAGCATGACATGATGCACGTATGAAAAGGCGAGGATGGTGATCATCGGCGTAACGAGAAGCAGGTACCGCGATACCACGTTCGCATCCGACGCGAGATAGAAGATGAGCACGAGAACTATCCAACCAATACCCACCACGCTTTGACGAATAAGGAACAACCTGCGATCGATGCCGTCGCCGGCGATCAGCATTTTTCTCTTCGCAATAAGAATGCTCCCGGCCAAGACGAGTGCAACCACAGCCGCGCCGTCGACGCCTCCAATTGTCCGGATGATATCGATTCCCGTCGCGGTGAGCTGGTCAATGCCGGGATGCCAGCCCGCCTTCGCGAATGCCGAATTCGGCAAGACGGTTCCGAACGTGTTAAAGGCATAGAGTAGCCACGGCACAAGGATCACCGAAAAAATCAGCGCCAATGCTGCACTCATGTGGATCGCCCGTCGTTTGTCCACCGAATTGAAGTACATATCGCCGATTATCACCGGAACGATGAGCGCGCCTTCCGGGCGAACGAGCGACAAAAGTGCGGCAAGCACTATTGCGACAAAATATTCATTCCGGAGACAAAACCATAACGTTGCGAGCGTCAGGAAAACAGCGAGCGACGTCTCCATTCCTGTTCCCGCCCATCGCATGAGCCAGGCATTCAGCGAGAACGCGACGGTCGCGCATATGGCGGCGGCGCTGTCGCGTATCATCTCGTACGCGAGCAGATAGAACACGACAAGCGCGAGGCTCGCAAACACGAGGTCGATTCCCTTCGCAGCTACATAGAGGTCGACGCCCATTGAGCCGCCGAGCGAGATGATGAACAGCCACAGCGGGCTCGTAAAACCGTACGTCGGCACGCCCGGGTTGAACGAGATGCCGTTCCCCTGGATCACGTTCTTCGCAAACCGCAGATAGATGTAGGTATCGTCAGGCGTATAGGTGAAGTGCAAGCTCGCAGTAAAATAAAACACTCCGACGATGATCGGCAGCGCGATAATAATGAGCCGCCTGCTCCACGGATGTTCGTTCAATCGGGGCGGTCTCCGTTCGGGACAATCGCGGCCTTCAGCCACGCGGCGAACCCGGCGACGTCATGGAAGAGGTAATCGACATCCATCTTCAGAACATGCTCCTTGCCATAGGAATCCCAGAGCACAGCAGCGATCGGCACCCCGGCCTCACGGGCAGCTCTGACATCGGAGACCGCGTCGCCAACCATCAGCGCATCTTCCGGCTGTAACTTGAACTTCTTCAGGACTTTGCGTATGCCGTCCGCTGACGGTTTGTAGTTTTCGACGTCGTCTCCGGTGACGAGCAGGTCGAAATAGTTGATGATACCGAGCTGTTCGAGTGTAATGATCGTGGTCCGCTTTCCCTTGCCGGTGAAGACAGCGAGGATGATACCGTGGTTTTTCAAGTATTCCAGCAAGTCCCGAATGCCGGCGTAGGCATCTGCCATGCGCGGGTGGTGCATCGAGTAGTACTCATAGTAGTCAGCCATCACCTCAGCAAGCCGTGCTTTCCCGACGACCCGCTCGACGGAAACCTCTTCGGGAGGACCGAACATGGCAATAATCTCCTCCGTCGTGAATATCTTGTGAACATATTTCTCAGCAATATGATTGAACGACGCGTAAATCAGCTCGCTCGTCTGCGCAAGGGTGCCGTCGAGATCGAATATGATGCAGGAAATTCTTTTCATTGTGAGAAAAATATACCAAAAAAAGGAGGCAGATCAAAGGATTGTCCGAAGGACTCCTTACGGAGCGGATTGTTGAGGCGGAGCCGAAATCCCGCACGGAGTGCGGGACGGATTGTGGATTGCGGATTGGGGCTCCGGCGAACCGCAATAAACTATGTCAGATGATACTTGTAATTCTTCGAGGACTACAGGAAATTTCAAATTGTAATCACACAGATATCCGTGAGCACCCGTGTCGTTTCCGTGTTTTTCTGTGGTTAATTTAAGCCTGGCAGCGCCGGAGCGAAATTCGATGTTCGATTTCCGTTTTCCCCTGACCAGCGAATATCTAACATCTCCGCCAGAGGCGGATGAGCCTCCCCGAAGGGGTCCTTCGGACCGGCTCACAATATCCAACATCGGCCTGATCTTGCAACGCCCCCCCCCAACCGAATAACCAATAACAAATAACCAATAACGAATCTCCCTCCTTTTTTGTATATTATTTCGATCAAAAACTCACATCGAATTCATTTCCATCCGGAGACATTATGACCATCAACGACATTCAACAATCATTAGGAGCCGACGCAAAAACGCTCCTCGAACACAAATGCAAAGGGATACCGAAAGAATCTCTGCATCTTCCGGGACCCGATTATGTCGACCGCATCTATGCCCAATCCGATCGCCCCGTCCCGGTATTGAAAAGCCTGAACTGGCTTATCCATCAGGGGCGACTCGCGCACACGG
>DASYTP010000248.1:0-3899 GCA_036002145.1 Bacteroidota bacterium
CGAAGAGAAAATGCTTGTTGCGATTGTCAGGAGGCATATGGCAACAATCGGCGAGGCTTTCTGTGTAAATGTATACATGGTTCCCTCCTTGCATGGGTGATAGTTAAAAAAACTTAACCAATCACTGTGCAAAATTCAATCGTTTCTTTTGAGTAATTTTGAAGATACTCGGTTATGTGGATTGCGTACACAGAACACATTAATAGATATTGGCGAGGAGTTGTAACCATCACTGTCCGGCCAGTCCAGTTGCCTGTCTGTTTGATACTCGCTCCATTTCTTGTTACATTCTCCATCAGATTGCCACTATTGTAGGACAGATCTTCAAGACCGAAAGGAATAACCATGCCTGATCAAAAATACCTCATCATCGGTGGTGGGATGACGGCAGACGCGGCGGTGAAAGGCATTCGCAAAGTGCATTCCGGCGGGCAGATTGGGCTCATAACACTCGAGCAACACTTACCCTATGGACGTCCGCCACTCTCGAAAGCACTCTGGAAGGGCGAAGCTGTGGAGACAATCTGGCGTAAGACGCCGGTCGAGAATGTGTCCGTCTATTTACATACTACCGCTACGGATATCGACCTCCAGAATAAGAAAGTTCGTGATGCAAGCGGGATCTGGTATGGTTTCGAGAAGCTCCTTCTGGCAACCGGCGGTGTGGTGCGGCGGTTGCCTTTCAAAGCTGAGGGCATTATCTACTACCGTACACTCGACGACTACCTCCAACTGAGAACGTTGACCGGGCGGGGTAAAACGTTCGTTGTCATCGGCGGAGGTTTTATCGGGTCTGAGATTGCCGCCGCCATCGCGATGAATCATAAAAAGGTAACAATGATCTTTCCCGAGGAAGGAATCGGCGCGAGGGTTTATCCACGGGCTCTCTCGCTTTTTTTGAATTCATTTTATACTTCGAAAGGCGTCGAGGTGTTGGCGAACGACGGTGTGACATCGGTGGAGAAGCGCAATGCACATTACATTGTCAGGACTTCGGGAGGGAGAGAGCTTGCGGCAGATGCAGTGATTGCCGGAGTCGGGATCCAGCCCAATGTCGATCTTGCCCGTCAGGCCGGGCTGACTGTGGATAATGGAATTCAAGTGGATGAGTACCTCCGAACGAGTCACCCCGATGTGTTTGCTGCAGGCGACGTCGCTAATTTTTATAATCCCGCGCTTGGAAAGCGGATCCGTGTCGAGCACGAGGACAATGCGACGACGATGGGAGATATGGCAGGGCAAAACATGGCGGGAGGCTCTCTCCCATACCGGCATTTACCGTTTTTCTATTCCGATCTCTTCGACCTTGGATACGAAGCTGTGGGTGAGCTTGACTCGCGAACGGAGAACGTCGAGGATTGGAAAGAACCGTTCCGCGAAGGCGTTATCTACTATCTCGGCGATCATCGGGTGCGCGGCGTGTTGCTCTGGAATACGTGGGGGCAGGTTGATGCCGCACGAAGCCTGATCGGAGAGAAGGGACCGTTCGATGCCGGGAACGTTAAGGGAAGGCTTCCGGCATGAGTAGCTCATGCCTTGATTTTTCTTCGCCATTTCGTTACCATGATGCTGCACTAACCAGAGGGAAAAATGAACAAACCGTTGCTGCTCCTGCTCTCCTCGATCCTCATCATTGGCGGCTGCACGAAGAAGGAGGAATCGAAATCGACCAAAACCATCGGCGTCTCATTGCTCACGCGCGCTCATGTCTTCTATAAGGACCTCGAAGAGGGACTCAAGACGGAAGCCGCGAAGAACGGTTATGAGCTCATCATCACCGCTGGTGAATTCGACCTGGGGAAACAGAGCGCGCAGATCGAAGATTTTATCACACGAAAAGTTGATGCCATCGTTCTCTGCCCGGTAGACTCGCGGGGAGTCGGTCCGGCGGTCAGGAAAGCGAACGATGCGAAGATCCCGGTCTTCACCGCCGATATTGCCGCCCAGGAAGGGGAAGTGGTATCCCACATCGCGTCGGATAACGTTGCCGGGGGCAGGCTCGCGGGTGAGTACCTTGCGAAAATCCTTAACGGCAAAGGAAACGTCGCCATCATCGGTCAGCCGACGGTGACCTCGGTGCTCGACCGCGTTCAGGGTTTCAAAGATGCCATCGCGAAGTTCCCAGAAATCAAAATCGTTGCCGACGTAAACGGCGAAGGGGTGCGCGATAAGGCGATGCAGGTCGCCTCCGACGTGCTCCAGTCGCACCCCGACTTACAAGGTATTTTCGGCATCAACGACGATTCGGCCCTCGGGACGCTCGATGCGGTGCAACAGTTTAAGCGCGATGGAATTTCAATTATCGGCTACGACGCAATCCCGCCCGCCCGCGATGCAATTCTCAAGGGGACGGCGCTCAAAGCGGATGTCATCCAGTACCCCACGAAGATCGGAGAGACTACGATTCAGAAGATCAAGGAATACTTCTCCGGTGCGAGTGTGCCGAAGGTTGTTCCGGTTGAAGTGGGGATTGTTGACAAAGAGGCATTGGCGAAAGGTTCACCGAGGTAAGTCGATCCCATGTCATTGCTTCTCCACATGCAAAATATCCGAAAGCAGTATCCGGGCGTCCTCGCGCTCGACGACGTGAATTTCGAGCTGCGTGCCGGTGAGGTGCATTGTCTCCTCGGTGAGAACGGGGCCGGAAAATCCACGTTGATGAAAATACTCTCAGGAGCTCTTCACAAGGATTCCGGAACAATCCGGATCGAAGGAAAGGAAGCCGCGATCTCCACCCCGGCGGATGCGCAACGCTACGGCATCGGGATGATCTACCAGGATTTCAAACTCGTGCCGGAGCTCTCTGTGGCCGAGAATATCCTTCTCGGGAACGAGCCGCGAAGAGGTAAGACGCCGTTGATTGATTTTCGGAAAATGCATGAGATTGCCCGGGTGGCCCTGCTTCAGCTTGGCGAGAGTATCGACACGACCGCGCTGATCAGCTCGCTGAGCATCGCCCACAGACAGCTCGTGGAAATCGCCAAAGCCCTTTCAAAAAACGTCCGCATCCTTGCCCTGGACGAGCCCTCCGCAGCGCTTACGGATCACGAACTCAAGAATCTTTTTGCCGTTCTGCGGCGCCTCAAATCCGAAGGCGTGGGCATTATTTACATTTCCCATCGTCTGGAGGAGATCTTTGAGATCGGGGATTGCGTGACGATCCTACGCGATGGGAAGTTTATCCATACCTCGCCGATCGCACAGGTGGATCGCAAAGGACTCGTACGCTGGATGGTGGGAAGAGAGCTGGAAAACGAATATCCCAGGATTCAGCTGGAACGGGGAAAGGAAATCTTACGGATCGATCGCCTCGATGCCGGGATGCTGCATGACGTTGATCTCACCGCGTACCGGGGGGAGATTCTCGGATTAGCAGGCCTCGTCGGCGCAGGGCGCAGCGAGATCGCCCGCATAATCTTCGGCGCCGACAGGCGGGAAAAGGGGAGTATCCTTCTTGATGGAGTACACATCGACCCTCGCTCGCCTCGAGAGGCAATCGATCTTGGCATCGGATTGCTCACGGAAGATCGAAACAAGTACGGGTTGATCATGGGGATGAACGTCAGGGAGAATATTACGCTCTCCAACCTGCGCGACGTAGTCAAAGGCGCGTTCATCAAACGATCGAGAGAGGTGAGCGCTGCAAATAAATTCACCGATGACCTGAGGATCAAGACGCCGAGCATCGAGCAGGAAGTTGAACATTTGAGCGGTGGAAATCGCCAGAAAGTCGTACTTGCACGCTGGCTGTTTACGAAATCGAAGCTGCTCATTTTCGACGAGCCGACCACCGGGATCGACGTCGGAGTCAAGTACGAAATCTACACTCTCATCAACAATCTCGCGAAGAGGGACATCGGGGTCATCGTGATCTCATCGGACTTACCCGAGCTTCTCGG
>DASYTP010000249.1:0-3954 GCA_036002145.1 Bacteroidota bacterium
GTCCCCCGGCGACCACAGAATAGAGTTGCCATGTGACTCCTCGATCATAGCTCACGACAACAGAGCCGTCATTTCCAACGAACGAGGCCCCATACAGCGTGTTCGAATTGACGGGATTGTACGTGAGTGGATTTCCCAGACCAGCGACTGCCACCTTTTTCTCCCATCCGTAGGTTTGCGAGGATCCCTGGCAGGAGAGAACCAGCGTCAACATCGCTCCGAGGGAGATTTTGCTCGTATGAGATGACAAGATCTGTAAACCTTCACTTCACTACTATCATCATCTTTGTTTGAAGGGCAGGTGTACGTACACCAGCGTCTGGCGTGAGGTGAAGTCGACAGTAGTACACCCCGCTCGGCATGCCGGTTGCATCCCACGCTGTCGAATAACTTCCTTCAGAGAGTTTCTCGCTGAGAAGTGTTGTCACTTCTTTCCCGAGCACATCAAACACCTTCAATCTGACAAGCCCACGTTCGTGAAGGTGAAACTGTATGTTTGTTTTCGGATTAAATGGATTCGGGTAATTCTGATGCAGCATGAAACTCGCCGGCGGGGATGGAATCTCATCCCCATTCACTCCGACGACAATCGAGCCATCGAAAAAGCCGATAATCTTCTGCATTACGCTTTGGCGCGATGTCGCTTCTCCGATTGCCTCGAATCCGAAGCCCATGACGATTGCTTTTCCGCCGCTGCCGACACTGTCGATGCGTACCGCAGCCGTTCCCCGGATGCCCGAGCCGTATCCCATCTCCCGCTTGACGCGGGGATCCAGCGGGACGAGGGTATCGCGAGACGTCTGGTTGTTTGCGCCGGTGGATGAGCCGGTAGGAAAATCAATTCGATAAAAGAGCCCGCCACTCAGTCCGGTGACGAAGGAGTAGGATGAATTCGCCCCAAATCCTATCCTGAGGCGATTTTTCATCAGGTCGGAGGAGTCATTCATTTCGGCGATATCTTGTCCCGTGAGAAACAGATTTCCACCGAGCTCAAGACATGCGACAAGCGAATCATGTTCGGCAGGAGGAAGAGCCGCATGGGAATCACCAGTGTAATAGATGATCGTTTTCTTCTTGAGCTCCTGGACCCGGGGTAATGGGGGCGATCCTTGACTCAATGAGTTCCACGTGTTGAAGGTGACACCAATGCTCTCCAGTGCGACCTGGTAATACGGAGCATACTTCGTGCTGTCTGTCGAGCTTACAATGAGCAGGTCTGCGTTGGTCAGGTCGATTTCTAACGAGAGTCCGGCAGTATCAAGGGTGAGTGGCCTGATCGTCGCAGAGGCGAATGGGAACTCCGGGTCAACCACGACTTTATCGTATTGCACCTCAGGATACTGCGAGATGTATAAGCTATCAAACTGAAAATAACCGTTGAGATCGGTTCGTCCGGAATAAACTACATTTCCGATGTAGGTCGATTGGTAGATGCTCACATCTGCCTGGCGCGCCTGCTGCAAGGCAGAGTCCTTTATCATTCCGGAAATCGTCGCGCGAGCAAGCTGCGTCAAATAAATATCGCGAGAGAGAATGGAATCGTGAATAAATGTCCCTTGCTCGTCACTCCGATAGTACGGATAGGCTCGTGTATGTACCGTCGGCGACAACGACGGATCCGCGTCAAAGTATCTCAGCGTATATGCTCCGCCCGACGCAGCGAGATTCACCGAATCACTGGTTTCAGTGACCGCAACATATCCATTTCTCACGGTATCGTGCGTGGCGGAATCGAGCACATACCCTGTTATCGCGGTTGATGTGGCTGAATATGCGAAGATGCCGTTTGATCCGAACGCTCCGACAGTTGCCGCCACCCAGAGCATGCCCGGTTCTGAGGGATGGACTTTCAAACTCCACAGATCGCTTAGCGCAGGCAGACCGGGAACGAATTCAGACCACGTTGCGCCCCCGTCTGTAGTCTTGTAGACGGTCGGACTATTGCCGTCGAAGGTGCCAGCATAAACAACGTTTCCATCTCCGTGTTCGATATCCATCCCCCACAACGATCTATTGGGCGCGTTGGTCTTGATCCATGTTTCCCCTCCATTCGTCGTCTTCCAAACCCCAACGCCAAAATCCCCCCCACCATTGAGTGTTGCGTAGGCAACGAGCGGGTTGGCATCACTGACACAAATTTTGGGGACTTCTGAGGCCGAAAGTGAAGGCTTTACCACGCGCCAGGTAAAACCGTAGTCCGTGCTTTTTGATATACTGCCCCCGCCGGTCCCGGCAAAGAGAATATTCGCACTATCCGGTCGAACAGTGAAGGCGCACAGAAGGTCATTGGCGGTTCCCTGATACGTCCAGGTTTCGCCGCGATCAGTGCTCTTGTATACTTTGCCCGACGCAAACTGCCCGGCATACATGGTATCGGGATGCTGAGGATCGTAAGTTACACTTTCACCGTCGATATGATAATGCGGTAAAACAGTTCGCCAACTTTGGCCGCCGTCGGTGCTCTTGACTAACCCCGGCACGTCGCTGCCGCTCGCACAGAAAATCGTCATCGTGTCGGACGGATGAACGAGTATCTGTCGGATCTGACCCAGGCCGGGTGACATACCGAGCGGCCACGTTCTCCCCTTGTCGAATGAAACAGCGAGTAATCCGGGGCTGCGCTCCGCATATACGGTGTTTGGATTAAGTGGATTGATGCCCACGGTCATACCGACGGCAGCGAGCCGCTTACGCCACCCGTAGACCTGGGACGTCGATGTGGCGTGGACGAGAAACAAGCATGGCAGGAGAAAGAACAAGATGTATTTCAACCTCTTGAGCATCCACTTTTCGGCGGTGGCGAGATAACGCGCAAATAGGCAAAGGAAAAATGAAGTTCCCGTTGTAATCACCATGGATGCATGCATTCGAAAAAGAGCTAGTAAGAGGGGGTGGCTGAAGAACCCATCTGATACGATTTAATTTAGCAAAATATAAGTGAATAGCAATATGATTCCGTGACAACTCCCCGATCGAATCCGGTGATCGGGAATGAATAAGCGACTTCCACGTGGTGTGGCAGATTCTGCTCACTCTGAGCGGAAATGAGAAACTGATGCTTCTTGGAGCATGGGATTTCCCGGGTGCTGCATGCTTCTCCCCTCAGTACAGAGTGGAAGCCCGGGAAAACCGTGTCGGTCAGTCGCCGCCCTCTACGACGGGCGCTTTTCCGAGCACATCATCAATGCTGAGATGCTCGACGGGAGCGATCTTCAACGAGGAGACCCCTCGTCCAATTTTCTGATTATCGCCGACGATAATGATGTTGACTCGTTCGGGATCAAGATACTTCTTGGCGACGCGGTTGAGGTCGTCTTTCGTCACAGCGAGAATCTTTGACGTGTACTCATTGAAGTACGAGTCGGGAAGTTTATACAGGACAATCTCTACGAGCTGACCCGCAATCTGTGCAACGGACTGGAAGTTGCTCGGGTAGCCGAGAGCCAGATAGTTTTTGGCACGCGTCAGTTCCTCGTCTGAGACCGGTTGCATGATATTGGTGAGTTCCTTCATGAACTCCGTCAGTGCCTTGTCAGTCACATCGGTCTGTACCGAAGCGGACGCGGAAAACGGGCCAGGGAGAGGACGAAAATCGAACGTAGATCCTGCACCATAGGCATAGCCATGCTGCTCACGCAAATTTTGATTCAGGCGTGAAGTAAATGAACCACCAAGGATCGTATTCAAAACGACCAAGGGATAATAATCTTCCGTTAATCTTTGCACCCCTATACGGCCGATCCGAATCACCGACTGCGCAGCGCCCGGCTTATCGACAATCCAAATCTTCCGCTCTTTCACCTGGGCTGCCGGCGTCCAGGAAGATTTTGGCACAGCCGCAGCTTTCCACTTCCCAAACGTTTTCTCAAGTTTACCCTTGATTGTCTTCGGGTTAATGTCGCCCACGACGATCAGCATGGCATTATTCGGATGAAAATATTTCGAGTGAAATTG
>DASYTP010000250.1:0-5419 GCA_036002145.1 Bacteroidota bacterium
CGCAACGACTATTCAAAGGACATCCTGGACAAGTACACCGAGGGTGCAGAGCGGAACGTCTCCATCGCCGGGCGCATCATGTCGATCCGCCGCATGGGCAAAGCATCATTCTGCCACCTGCAGGACTCGCAGGGTAAAATCCAGGTTTACCTCAAGCGTGACGACATCGGTGAGACCTACGATTCCTTCAAGTTGCTCGATATCGGCGATATCGTTGGTGTCGAAGGATTCATCTTCAAAACGAAAATGGGAGAGATATCGGTCCACGCGCGCCGTTTTGAGCTGCTGGCAAAGTCGCTCCGGCCGCTCCCTATCGTAAAGGAGAAAATCGACGATCAGGGGAATAAAACGGTCTACGATCCTTTCGCCGATAAGGAGCTTCGATATCGCCAGCGCTACGTTGATTTGCTCGTCAATCCCCAGGTCAGGGAAGTTTTTGTCAAACGCGCGAAGCTTGTGCAATCGATACGGCGATTTTTTGACGCGCGGAGTTACCTCGAAGTGGAAACCCCAATCTTGCAGCCGCTCTACGGCGGCGCGTTCGCGCGCCCGTTCACTACGCACCACAACGCCCTGGATATCGATCTCTATCTTCGTATTGCGGATGAGCTGTATCTGAAACGACTCATTGTCGGCGGTTACGACGGAGTTTACGAATTCTCCAAGGATTTCCGGAATGAGGGCATGGACAAATCGCACAACCCCGAATTTACCATGCTCGAGGTGTACGTGGCATACAAGGATTACTTCTGGATGATGGAACTGGTGGAACAGCTGATCAGCGCGGCGGCAAAAGAAGTCAATGGTGTAACGAAGTGGAAGGTCGGTGAGCACGAGATTGATTTCACCGCGCCCTGGAAACGCGTCACGATGTTCGACGCCATCAGGCAACATACAGGGAAAGATCTTCGGGGAAAATCCCTCGAGGAGTTGAAGGGCATTGCCAAAGAGCTTCGTTGCGAGGTAGACCCCGCCGGCGGCGTCGGGACAGTCATCGATGAAATTTTTAGCATGCACGTCGAGCCGAAGCTGATCCAGCCGACGTTCATCACCGACTATCCCATCGAAATGTCGCCTCTCGCGAAGAAACACAGGAGCGAGCCTGGGTTAGTCGAGCGGTTTGAAGCGATTGTGAACGGCCAGGAACTCTGCAATGCGTTCAGCGAATTGAACGATCCGCTTGATCAGCGGCGCAGGTTTGAGGAACAGATGAAGCTGCGCGCGCGGGGTGACGAGGAAGCCCAGGTGCTGGACGAGGATTTCCTGCGGGCGCTCGAGTACGGAATGCCGCCGACGGCAGGACTCGGCATCGGGATCGATCGGCTGACGATGCTCTTCACAAACCAGGATTCGATACGAGATGTGATTTTCTTTCCACAGATGAAACCGGAGCAGTGAGAATGCGATTATTGTGTTTGGTATGGATAGTGTTGCTTTCGTTGTCACCCCTGAAGGGGGGGACGACGGGGATCATCGAGGGAAAAGTCGTGGACAAGGAAACAAAGGAGGCGCTTATCGGTGTGAGCGTCACCATCGTCGGAACGACAATGGGTGCTGCGACAAACCTTGAGGGTTATTTCTCGATCAGCAACGTGGAAGCGGGATCGTATGATCTTCGGTTTACGATCGTCGGTTATCAGACGCAAGTCCATAAGAAAGTTGTGGTTCGACCCGATCTCCGGACGAAGCTGACCATCGAGCTTGTGCAGGCTGCCGTCGAGCTGTCGGAGATTGAAATAACGGCCGAGCGCCCGGTCATCGAACGCGATGTCACGAGCACGCAGTTCTCCGTGAACTCACAGCAGGTGGAGAGGCTTCCCATACGCGACGTACAAGACCTGCTCGCCCTGTTCCCGAGCGTCACCGCCGAGGGAAACGTTCGCGGCGGCAAAACCTCGGAAGTCGTGTACCTGGTGGATGGGTTGCCCATGCAGGACGTTGTCGCGGGAGGTTCGGGCGGCGGCCTTCCAAAAAGCTCGATAACTGACTTCTCCATTCAGTCCGGGGGTTTCGAAGCAGAGTACGGCAATGCGCTGTCGGGCATTGTGAACATCATAACAAAACGCGGGAGCGACAAACCTTCAGGCGTGTTGAGGCTGGAGAAGGATAACTGGATTTCCGGTAATTTGAATACCCAGCATAACAAATCCACTGAAGCTGAACTTACCTTCTCAGGCCCAATTCTCAAGGAGAGGCTCCATTACTTCGCGGCAACAACTCTTCAACTGAACGACACACGCTGGTGGCAGGATTTCGACAATTTCTTCAGTTCCCCGATCGCGAAGGATCTCAGCGGTATCGGAAAGCTGGATTACAGGCTGAATCCATCCATGCGATTGACGCTGCAGGACGTGTTCTCGCTGAAGACGTTCCGTGATTATGAGTTCAGCTGGCGATTCAACCTGGCCGGGCTGCCAAAGAGGAGCAAGTCATCCTTCAGGACTTCAGGTATTTTTTCGCATACCCTGTCCGACGTCGTCCACTATACCTTCAACCTGAGCCATTATTTTCTGGAATCGAAAATTGGCGAGAATAAAGAAGACATCTCACTCGTGCCGTACGAATATGATTTTTTTCTCGCGTACGTGGTCACCGGCAGCCGTTCGTACTGGGCTGACACACGACAGAACATTTACACCGCAAAGGTCGATCTCGACGTACAACCCAACCAGCATAACATCCTGAAATTCGGATTCGAGATCAACCAGTATGACATTTTTTCCGACGTGGTAAAGTACGAGCCGCAACGAACGTATTTTGGAAAAATCCTCCCCGAAGAGCCATTGTTAAACTACAGCTCCTCGTATCATTATTTTCCCCGCACGGGAGGAGCATACCTTCAGGAGAAACTGGAGGTGGATAAAGACGGAGCCGTGGTGAACCTCGGGGTTCGGTGGGATTTCATGGATCCACGGAGCGAGCGTCCGGTCGTTGAATACGTTCAGCCCGACAGCTCTGCCGGTCAATACGAATCACACGTTACGCGCTATGCACCCGCTTCGCTGAAGCAGCAGGTGAGCCCACGAATGGGATTATCGTTCCCGCTCTCCTGGAACGTATTGCTCACCATGAGCTATGGTCATTATTTTCAGTTCCCGCTGTTCGATTATCTCTACTCCGGGATCAATCCCCAGCAACTTCGTTCGGGCGTGAGCGTCCTCGTCGGTAATCCCGATTTGAAACCCGAAAGGACCCATGCCTGGGAGCTCGGGATAAAGTATGGCATCGACGAGCACCATTTGATCTCTGCCACGTATTTCAAAAAGGAATTCATCGACCAGGTCGACTCGAAGACGTTTCTTCCTTCGAAGGCCCGGATCGCCGGCGACTACGGCTACGCTGAATACGTCAACAACGCCTTCGCGAGCGCAGAGGGGATCGAGCTGGTGTTGAGCCGTCATCATAGTGTCGACATTTCGGGGACACTCTCGTATTCCCTGATGCGGACGGAAGGTGTCAGCGACTACGTCAATCAAGGCATCAACCTCCAGCAGTGGGGGTTCCAGGTGCTCAACCAGCCGTATCCGCTCAGCTGGGATCAACTTCACACGCTGAAGGCGGTGCTCGACGTTCTCCTCCCGTTTGACGTTGGTGCTAATATCGTGTGGTCTTACAATTCGGGCAGGCCTTATACGTTTTTCCCCACGCGGGATGGCTTTACGGCGGAAGATTCCACGATTGCCTTCATTCCAAATAACGCTCGCCTGCCGGCAAACAGCACATTGAATGTGAAACTATCAAGGAAATTTACCTTTGGCAACTTTTCGGCTCTGTCGATGTACTGGGATATACGCAATGTGTTTAATGCCCAGAATCCGAAGTGGGCCGATGCGAACGGACGGATAGGCGGTCAACTGGGGGACCTCTCCGCGTATTATGAGCCGCGTCGATTTTCGGTAGGAGTTCGCTATGAGTTATAGAGCCGTGCTGAGGGCTTCTCTCAATTTTCTCGCCGGCCTCGTCCTGGCGATACTTTCCCTCTCGTGCGAGGAAAAATTGCCTGTCTACACTGCGCCCACGAATATTCTCTCACTTCGGATCGCGAAAATTGAACAGCTGAATGATCGTCAGGCTCCTCCTGATCATCAGGCAGTCCACATTCAACTCATCGGCGAGAATATTTTTGACGAGGTTTTTCAGGATTCCGTGGATATCCGGGGATCCATACGCGTATGGTGGAAACGAAAACCTCAACGCTTTCGCACGCTCTACCTGACCGAAAAAGAGTTCACTTCACGAAACCTGATTCATGGCGGCCGGATGTTGCTCGTCCCGGGCCAACAGTTTACGGTCGAGACAACATGGAATATGAAAACGGACGACAGCGTGTACGTGGCGGCTTCGGATGAGATGATTTACTACTATCCCGAAGAACGAATGTGTGAATACAACGTTGCCTGCGGAGATCCCGAGACGTTCGTCGTCGAAGCGTCGTTAAACGTCTATAACCGCCTCGGTTATATCGCGGCAAGCTCCAAGGAATTTATCTTTGTCGGTCATCTCTGCATCAATTGCGGGAGAGGGCCTTTCTGCCCTCCGCCGCCTAGCGGATGCCCCGGATAGCGCGACTAATTCGTGCCACGCGTGCAGCCGGGGGCGGCGCAGTACTCCCCGTTGATCACCAATCACATCACGATGCAAAACCTTCTCATCCGCTAAGCCATGCCGAGTCCCCTTATCAGTATCGTCGTTCCGACACTTGAAGAGGAAAAATGCATCGGGGGGATGTTGGGACAATTTCCGCACTCCCTCCGGGAACGCTGCAACCTCGAATTGATCATCAGTGACGGAGGGAGTACCGACAAGACAGTACAATTCGCCAGGGCAGCCGCCGATGCGGTAGTGCAAGCGAACAGCACCCAGACTATTTCCCTGGGGCGGAACGCCGGCGCACGGGTAGCCAGGGGTGAGATTCTCGTGTTCTTCAATGCCGACGTGAGGGTCGCCGATCCTGAGAATTTCATCAAGGAAATGCGAAGGACATTTGAGGACAAGTCTGTCGTCGCAGCAACATGCAACGTACGTGTTATTCCCGAAGATGAGAGACTTGCCGATAAACTGTTTCACCGCGGGTACAACTGGCATGTATGGTTCATGAATTCCATCGGTATGGGAATGGGTCGGGGAGAGTGTCATGTCATACGCCGGTCGATGTTCGACTGCCTTGGTGGATACAACGAACATCTTGTCGCGGGGGAAGATTGCGAATTCTTTGTCCGGTTGAGGCGTGCCGGCAAAGTTGCCTTCGTGCGATCGCTCACCGTGTATGAATCTCCCCGAAGGTATCGGGCATTCGGCTACGTGCGAACGAATCTCTTGTGGTCGGCCAATGCCATCGGTGCGCTCTTCTTCAAGCGGTCATTCTCAAAGCGATGGCCGCCGGTCCGATGATTATCCCGGGAAAAGGCTCTATCCTTAT
>DASYTP010000251.1:0-4360 GCA_036002145.1 Bacteroidota bacterium
GGACTCCGGGTTCTGAGGAGAACGATGACTGGTTGAACCGGAAGTTCACTGTGTCACGGATCCCTTTGAGATCGGAGATCCCGATGGTCATGAACGCGTCATGCCATTGAATGTTCGCGGGGTCAATGCCGAACTTATCGATGACCAATGGTGGAAACTCCCCTTCCTGCATCACACGCGCGTTGTACAGCCCCACCTCGTAAATTCCCCGGTACCGGACCTCCGGTTTCAGTGTGGAGCGAACCAGGAGCTTCGATGGAAGAAAATGAATGTAGTTCACCGTGTAGGTGGGAATATCCTTACTGCTTTGCACGAGCTCTTTGTACGGCACTGTGAGGACAGGGCCGGTGATCGTCTGATTGCCGCCCCAGCTTTGACTGACTTCTGCGATGGCGGAATCGCGGGTGGATTCCCGATCGGAGATCAATAGCTGAATGAAGAGCGTCGGCGCGAGCAGTAACAGCGTCAGGCCGGCGATAATGATCATTCGTAGAATGACGGAATTCTTAAGCATGGAATCGTTCATAATTGTGTCTTCCTGATGAGTTGTTCGAGAATATCGAGATGATCGGAGAAAGCCCGTTTTCCGGCGGCGGTTGCGGAGTATGTGGTGAGAGGTTTTTTCCCGACAAATTTTTTGCTCACCGTCACATAGCTGTTCTTTTCAAGCATGGCGATGTGCGAGGCGAGGTTGCCGTCGGTGAGCGAAAGCGACTGCTTCAGCGAATTGAAATCCATCGAATCGTTGATCACCAGCACCGACATGATCGCCAGCCGGATGCGGTTCTCAAAGACCTGGTTCAGATGTTGGATGATCTCTCTCACTTCTCGTACTTCACATAGATGAGGATTCCATAGGCGATATGCAGCAGGCCGAAACCGATCGCCCAGAAAGCGAGCCAGTAATCAAGAAGGAGCGTCGCAAGCAGGCCAAGGACGATTTCCGCAAGTGCAAGATACCGGATCTCAGTCACTGTAAACTTGCTCGAGTTGAGCAGCGCCAGTCCATAGAACACAAGAGTCGATGGGGCGATGAGGATAACCAGTCCGTGATACCAGAGAATGAGGCAAAACAACCCTCCCGATGCGAGAGGGACGAGCAGGCTGTAGAGGAGGTATTTTGCCGTATGGTTCCATACCGGGAGATTCTTCTTTTTTGCCATGCGAACGGAGAAGAAGATTGCAAGCCCAAGTGCGAAGGTGAGCACGGCGATCGCATCGTAGATGAAGAAGCCGAGGAGGTTTCGCTGTTGCTCAAGGGTTTCGTTCCTATTCAACGTGAAGTATGCTGCCCCCGCGCCGGTGAGGGCAACAACCCCGGCACTAACTCCGGCGAGCCCACTGAGGGAAAGGAATTTCGATGACCGCTCCATCATGGAGCGGATTTCAGTGAGATCCTTGAGAGATTCGTCGATCGTATTCATAGCGAAATTACCCTTGTTTTGGACATTTTACTCCATATCATAAAGTACTTTGTATAACAAAGTTACGAAAAAAAAGTTTCTCTGTCAAGAAAATAATTGAAGATTGTGAGGTGTGTCTTAAGGTGTACACTTCTGAAGCCAGATACTTCCCCCTGTGTTTCGCAGGCAGAGGGGCATACGGTTCAGAAGTTCCTCGCGGTAAAACTGCGCTAGATACGAGTTAAACAGCGTTATCTTAAAGGAGGTATTGTACTGGAGAAAGGCGCGGAGAAGATAGGATTCATTCCAAAAAAGGCCCGAGTATACCCACTGGCGGGAATATTCGAATGGGTAAAGGATATCGTGAAAATGGATGTGCACTCCGGAAGCTATCGCCGGAAGAATGTTGAAAACAAGATGGTTGACGTCGCTGTCGATTTTTGAAACATGAGATGAGTCAATGAAGAGAATATCGTTTGGCTGGAGCGTTGCAAAGAGTTTCAGATCGACGTCCTGGACTCTTCGTGGGAGGATGGTTACGCGTCCGTGGTCTTGTGGCGTGATGAGTGAGATGAGCCGCTCGGGATAGGGCTCGATGAAAGAGCAGGATATTTCATTATCAAAAAACAATTCATTTGTATCGAGCATGACACATGATGAAAAACCGGATCCCACTTCGATAATCCGTCTTGGATGGAGATGCCGAATCATGCAGAAGAGAATGATTGCATCGGCATAAGAGAAGAACGAATTCTCATAAAAATACCGTAACCCGTCGGTCTTATGTTCTTTGAAGGGAAGGGTTTCATACCACTTCGACAGGTCGTCGAAAAGCTGCAGTTGGACATCGGTATTCAGATCGATGCCCGGAATGTTGTTCGGCTTCTCCTCAAATATTCTCGCGTCGCTGCGCCGGATGTCACGGAGCGAAGGTATCGGCGAGTAATAGTGTCCCGGGGGATATTGGAAAAAGTTCTTCAGCCGCCGGTAGAAGGGGATGCTGTTTACCATCTTGCGCAACGAATCAATCACAGATTTCAACCCTGGGAATGTTACCGGCGATTCCCGTCATGATTCAATGAATCTCCAACTAATCTTTTCAATTCCCGTAATAACTCCGGCGGGAGATTCGCGCCGATGCGTTCAGCCCGGTCGGCATACGCGAGCGCCTCCGGGTATTGTTTCCATCGGTAGTAAAGGTAGCATAGGTTGAAATGCGCGTCTGCCATCGACGGATCGAGCTCAACCGTCCGCAACCAGTGTTCCTCGCTCTTTCGTTCGAAGTGACCATGATAGTAGAGAACGCCTGTGTTGAATTGGACTATGGCTTCGCCTGGAACCAGCGATAGGGATTCCTTGAACTCCCATTCGGAACGCCTGAGAAGACCCTGGCCGAAGTAGGTAATCGCAAGCAGATGATGGAGGCCCGCGTCTCGCGGTTTCAACGCAATCTGTGCGCGCAGTCGCTCGGACAGCTCCGCCAGTTGCATACGGTATCGCGAAGGTGCAGGCGCTTTCCACGGCTCATCGGCTGCCGGCAACCCGTTGTAGTCCGAAAGCATCATCATTCTTACGTCGTAGTGTGCGAATCTGTTGTCGGGGGACGTCTCGGCGACCGTCTCGTTGAACGACATCGCGTCCTCGAATACGAACGTCTGGCGAACGGTGAGAACTCCGAAGAGCGCAATTGTCGCGCCAAACAACCATTTCCCGAAGGTCCTCAGTGCTTTTTTTTCCGTGGAGAATGAGAGTGCCGGGAAGAGAAGCAGCAAACCGATGAGCGAAACATAGATACGGTGCTGTGTATAGCGTGGCTGCACGTGGACGTCGGGATGGTAATACGTCGTCAGTACAAGGAATCCGAGGAACCAGATCGCGCCGAACGACAAGAGCCTCCAGTCCCGTCGATCGGCAAGGAAGCAACAGGCGGCCACCACCAGTATCGCCGCGATCCCCGGAAGAACGTTCATGTTCTCGACGACAGAAATGACAAACGTCGCAAAGGGCCATACGGCGCTGCCGAGGTAGACGACCATGAGCCAGGAATTCTGGAGCAACTGTAGTACCGTAGAAAACGAGTATGCGGGGGAGACGATGAATGCTGCGCTGCGAAGCGCGCTCCACACTGCGAGCACCGACGCCCAGAGAGCCATCAACAGGACAATCGTAAGTAACCGGGGTTTCTCACGCGCTACAACCGTAAGCATGAACACAGCCAGCAGGGGAAGAACAATGGCGGTTTCTTTCGTAAACATCGCAAGGGCAAAGAAAAATGCATGGAGTAACGCCCACCGGACGCGTGCCGTCGCATGGTAGCGAAGGAGCGTCATCATCGAGCCGAGCACAAAAACCGCCAGCAGCGAATCGTTCCGACCGGGGATCCACGCAACTGCCTGCGCAAGCGCGGGATGACAGGCGAACAGGAGTGAGGTAAGAAAGGCGATCTTCCGCTGAATGCCAATTTGTCGAAAGAACAAGAACACCAGCACAACCGCTATGGCATGGAGAAGCAGGTTCGTGCATCGATAGGCCGTGAGTGAAGCGATGCTGAGACGTGCGTCCACCATGAAGGAAAGCGTGAGCAGCGGACGATAGAGGTTTCCTCCCTGGTAATGGTGGTAGACATCTTCAACAAACACTTTCTTCAGATGGCCCGGGTTGCTGATGAGGGGATAACTCTCGACGATGAGCTTATCGTCGTCCTGGTATGTAAGATTGGTGAAAAACACCGTATGACCGTACAACGCCAATACAGCAATCGCCAACAATGCGTACGGACGCCATGAGGAGAGGAAGAACCTCTGGATCGGGCCGTCGATTGACTCAGGGTCGTTCATGGACTTGCAGAGATGCCTATTTCTGTTCTTTTAGCAATTTCTCGTGAATTTCATCATGTCCTTCAATTGGCTCGAGGTGACTGATGATTTCAGTGTTGTTCGTGAATGCTTTGTGAATTT
>DASYTP010000252.1:0-3032 GCA_036002145.1 Bacteroidota bacterium
CCAGCGGCGAAGTGAAGGCGCCCATCGTTATTGGCCGCGATCATCTCGACTGCGGCTCCGTAGCCTCACCAAACCGCGAGACGGAAAAGATGAAAGATGGGAGCGACGCGATTGCCGATTGGCCCATCCTCAATGCGCTGCTCAATGCCGTCGGCGGCGCAAGCTGGGTGAGCGTCCATCACGGCGGCGGAGTGGGTATCGGCATGTCAATTCACGCAGGCATGGTGATCGTTGCGGACGGAACGAAGAGTGCGGCACGCCGCCTTGAACGCGTGCTCACCTACGATCCAGGTACGGGGATCATGCGCCATGCCGATGCGGGATACGAGCGAGCCGTAGAGAATGCAATCAAGCTCGGTGTAAATCTGCCGATGCTTCGTTGATCTTCAACGGGTCATTCCAGGAGAGAGGAAAATTGAACGTATCAGGATTGTGCTTCATTCTCGGAGTGTCGCTGTACAATCCTCCGGTCACGCCTCAAACCAACCCCCGCTTCAACGTCAACCTGCTGCTTGATTACACCGCCGCTGATCAGACGATTGCATTGCTTGAGGGGGAGGTGATCGGCACTAAGGCATTGGCAGAGCTCCGGGCAAATCGCATTGCCGCATCCACGACAGGCTTCATCGCGAACCGCGAGGCTGTCACCGGGCACCTGGAGGGATATCTCGACTCATTGAAGTATCACCAGACCATCCATGATGATGTCTATCACCTGGAAACAGCGAGGAAGGAAGTGCGTGAAATCAAGGAGCTGCTGTACGAGATCATACGGCGCAACCTGAATCGTAAAGTCGTTGCTACGGTCGAACAAATATTTCCACCGGATGCGGATATCGACGTGGCCATCCCGGTGTTTATTGTCGCCCTCGGTCACGAAAACGTGGATGCGTACGTCCGGAGAATTGTGTGGCATGGGAATGTACCCGAATTCGTCGGGGAGGGAGAAGGAGAACTGACGATTGTGGTTAACCTTTCCCATGCAGTCACCTATGGGAGTGAAACAGAAGAGCGATTCGTCAATCTCCTCGGGGTTGTCGCGCACGAAGTATTTCACGCCGCATTCTCTGCCTACAAGGATGTCTCCCCCACATGGAAATCATATCGTGCAAAGCACGCGGAGTATTTTGACGAATTGATGGAGCTCACGCAGAACGAAGGCATCGCGTACTACCTCTCCGTCGACCAGCGAGGCCATGGCTACCTCCCTCGTGACTGGCATGATAAAATTCGCGATCTGTTCTCCACGTTCAACAGGAATTCCCAGGAGTTGCTCTCCCGTGATCTTAAACCGAGGCGTGCAGCAGAGCTCTTGCGCGCGGCAAACCTCAGCGGGTTCTGGGAAAGTTACGGCGCAATGGTCGGCATGTCCATCGCACGAGAGATCGATCTACGACTCGGTCGTGGAGCGTTAATCGAGACGATCTCACTTGGTCCGCGTGACTTCTTCAGGAAGTATATCCGTCTTGCCGAAGCGGATGGCAATCTACCCCTCCTTCACAAAAAAGTAACCGACATCATACTCGAACCCTGAATTTCTGTAATTTAATGCCCGTTTATTAGTCATTTTGGGCATATTTCAGAATTAGTGTCGCATTTCTCGCCAAACGAGTGGACTTCGAGAAAAAAATTCGTATATTCCAATCCATTGTAACTATAAACCGTCATTGGTGTTCAGACGGTGAGTTAAAGTGAAACAAGAACCGGTAATTCCTTACAGGAGATTTGCCTTTGAAGCAAATTCAATTATTCCAGAATCAAAAAGACCGATTGGCATCGGGTGTTCAGGGCATCTACCCTCAACAACTCATCGAGCCGTTAAAAACTAATTCAGAGATACGCCATCCGGTGAATGAATCGCTCACGCGTCCATGGCTGAAGCATTATTTCATCACCGAGCTTATCTGGAGCTCGCCCACACCCGACGACGTCATAACGCGCCATCACAATATCATCGATATCTTCAAGACGACAATCCCTCTCGCTGAGAATTCGTTTACGGAAAGCACCATGAGTTCGTGGAGAATGTTCCTGGATATCGCTTTCCGGGAGGCGGAAGCGCCATGGTATTCGGGGATCAAGAAGATGCTGATACTCGAGCGGTTTTTTTCGGCGATCGAGCAGCTCGAGCTGGAGATGCCGATGTCGAATGCCCAGCGAGGTTACCATTTTTACGATCACACACGGACGCTCAGAAGAATCCCACGCATACCGATCAAATTATTCTTTTCCCTGCCGGGAAATGAGAAGATGAGGCTCATCCAGATCCTGCGTCTCGCCATCAATAACAACCCTCACAACCTCGACGTCGCCCTGCTGACATATTGCTTCTTCAAGGCCTGGGATCGGACGCCGGATTTTCTCCAGGTTGCCAGCGTGGAAAGCCGCAAAGAGCTGGAAGAGTGGTACCACTGGGTCGAGAACGACATGAAGAGCCTGGGAGAAGGCAAACGATCCGGCGTCGACTATCCGACCGCATTTTATGTCTATGATCGCGCGTCGCTGGCTCCGGCGGAATATAAAGAAATTGCCGATTGGTACTTCAAAGAAAACGAGTTCAAATCGGCTTATCATTTTTACAACAGGGCAAAGGAGTTCGAGGTGGCGTTGGAGTTACTTCAGAACATCAGCACGAAAGAATTCGCTGAGCTCACAAACATGCGCCGCATCTCCCGGAGCGAAAAAATATTCGATTTGAACGGCGACTTCGGGCGTTTCTCCGTATTGTACCAGGAAGAAATGGAAACCTTGCGGGGAATCGTCCGCATCCGGGCGGCAGAATCCTACAAGCAGGTGACCGTCAAAGCACGGCAGCATTTCGACCGGGAGACGATTGAGACCAAGTATGCGTTCGGTGAGCTGACGGAGGACGAATACCAGCGGCTCATCCGCCAACTTCAGGAGAGAAAGCAATGAACCAGAATCTAACCATGAAACTCGGGATGGAGCGGTGCCTCGACTGCGAGCACCGATGGATCGATTACGATAGTGTGCGCGAGACGTGCTACATGTGCGGGGGAAGCAACATTTCC
>DASYTP010000253.1:0-4103 GCA_036002145.1 Bacteroidota bacterium
TGCTGAGAGAATTCTGGAGGCGTTGAGGAATGAAGAGAAAGACGTCCAGAAGAAGCTGCATAAGAAAGTCCCTGCAAGGGTGAAGGTAGAGAAGGATTGGTAAAGGCATGAAGCACCAAAATCCAATGTGCAAATTCCAAATAAACACCAACCTCCAATATTCAATATTGGAGAAAACTGAGTCCGTGATTGGAAATTGGAACTTGAGATTTATTTGGAATTTGGTATTTGTGATTTGGAGCTTTGCTCCGGCAATTGCTCAGTCCCCCACATTTCTTGCCTCTGTCGATAACAATCAGGTTGCCGTCGGTGAACAGATCGAGGTTACGTTTACGCTCAGCGGGAGTACAGCTGCAAAGAATTTCCGGGCCCCCGCATTCACTGATTTCGATGTGCTCTCGGGACCGAACCAATCCACCAATATGCAATTTGTGAACGGCTCGATGTCGTCTTCGGTCTCCTTTGGGTACGTCGTCGCGCCGAAAAAGGAGGGGAAGCTTATTATCGGAGAGGCGTCCATCGACTATGGAGGCAGGACGTTGCAAACCCAGCCGGTTCCAATTGCCGTGACAAAAGTCATTCCGCAAAAACAAGGCATTCAACGCTCGAAAGGCAATGAACAGGAGAGTTCCGATATTACCCGGCAGATCGGCGATAATTTGTTTCTCAAGGTTGTCGTCGACAAGTCGAAAGCCTACCAGGGGGAGCAGATCACCGCTACCTATAAGCTCTACAACAGGGTGCGACTTGCGAACCTCGGGATCAGCAAGCTGCCGGCATTAACCGGCTTCTGGAATGAGGACGTTGAGGAGATCAAGCAAGTCCAGTTTACCACGGAAGTTGTAAGCGGAAAACAATATAACGTGGCAGTATTGAAGAAGGTAGCCCTCTTCCCACAGCGCGACGGCACGCTCGAAATCGACCCGATGGAAGTGAATTGCGTGGTTCAGGTTCAGACACGCCGCCGATCGAACGACCTGTTCGATCAATTCTTCAATGACCCGTTCTTCGGGAACTACTCCAACATTAATCACAAAGTCCGGAGCGAGCCGGTGAAGATTAGTGTTACGCCGCTTCCGCCGGCGAGTGCAGGAGACGGATTCAGCGGAGCAGTGGGAAGATTCTCGATGGAAGCATGGATTGACAAGCGCCAGGTCAAGGCAAATGAAGCGGCTACGCTCAAGGTCAAGATCGCCGGCCGCGGCAGCCTGAAGCTCCTCGAAGCGCCGGCCATCGTCGTTCCCCCGGACATCGAGCGTTACGATCCGAAGATTTCCGACAACATAACGCGGGAGGGGAATGCGATAGCCGGAAGCAGGACGTTCGAATATTTGTTAATACCCCGTCATGCCGGCGAGCAGCGGATCGCATCGTTCCCATTTTCCTATTTCGATCCAGACAAGAAAGCATACGTCAAGCTAAGGAGTCCGGAGTTTGTCCTGACCGTCGAAAAGGGGTCGGAACTTACATCAGGTCCGGCCGTCGGCATCAGCAAGGAAGACGTGAAGCTGCTCGGGGAAGATATCCGGTTCATCAAGAGCGAATCGATTGCCTTGCGGCGGCGAGGCGAGACGTTCGTCGGCTCTGCGGGATTCTATGCCCTGGCGATGGGTCCCGTGGTTTCGTTCGTCGGCTTCTTCGTGTTCATGAGACGTCGCGAAGAAGCCATCGGAGACGTCGTGGGGATGAGGAAGCGAAAAGCCCGAAAAATGGCGCAGCGACGGCTTGCCGAGGCGAAGAAATTCCTGGACCACAAGAAGAAGGAACAATTCTATACTGAGATTTCGCGGGCGTTGTGGGGCTACGTCGGCGATAAGCTCTCGCTTCCCCCTTCCGATCTTTCCGTCGATGCCGTGCGCGATTCACTCAGATCGCGCGGCGTCGCCGACGAGACCGTTGTAAGGCTCGCCTCGACCATCGAGCGGTGCGAGTTTGCCCGGTTCGCGCCTTCGTCGGATTCCGTGCAAATGGATTCCTTCTACCTTGAAACCGTCGAGCTCATCTCAGAAATCGAGAACGAGATTCGATGAAGCATTGGTACGTAATTTCGTTCATCTTCATCTCCCGGTTGGCCCTAGCTCAGGAGGCGTCCCTTCAATTCGAACAAGCGAACCAGCTCTATCGAAGCGCCGACTATCAGGGCGCCGCGAAAATGTACGATCTGGTGGTCAAGAACGGGTACGAAAGCGCCGCGCTCTACTATAATCTCGGCAATGCCCACTTTAAGCTGAAGGATATCCCTTCGGCGATTCTCAACTACGAGCGCGCCCGGCGCCTTGCCCCGCACGACGACGACGTCCAGTACAACCTTCGCCTCGCAAATCTTCGTGTCGTGGATAAGATCGAGCCCGTTCCACAAATATTCTTCATCGAGTGGTGGAGTTCAATTATGAGTTCACTTTCCTCGGGCGGCTGGGCTGTCCTGGCGATTGTGTCGTTGTGGTGTACCGCCGTGTGTGGAGCTATCACGTTGCTTATGAGGTCGCCGGGTGCTCAGAAAATCTCTCTCGGGATATGCGTGGCGTCTCTCCTCCTGTGTGTTTTGGGATTCACCGGAACCATACGCCAGTACAGGCATGAACAAAACGACCAAACGGCGATTGTTTTTTCGCCCTCCATCCCTGTAAAAAGCTCACCGGACGCTCAGAGTACCGATCTTTTCGTGCTGCACGAGGGAGTGAAGGTTGATTTGCTCGACACGGTCGGCGAATGGAAGAAAATCCGCCTTGCTGACGGCAAGATGGGGTGGATACCTGCGGAGGGGATACGGGTAATATGAAGCTTCAGAAGCAAGTAAAAAGTAAAAAGTAAGAAGTTAAAACTGTGGCGCGGAGGCGCTCAAAAAGCTAACGGCTCCTCCGATCCAACTATCAACTACTCCGCCAAAGGCGGATCTGCCTCCCCGAAGGGGTCCTTCGGACCGGCGGAGAACTACCAACTACGAACTGCCAACCACGAACTAACCCCTTTGATTTTCTCCCAAAATATTCGTAGATTCATTGCAATCATTACATAATCACCACAAAAAGACTCAAACTCCTGCCACTATTGCTACCGCAAGTTTTTTTGCCCTTTGTTGCCCATCTCTGTCTCGTTTCACTCATTTTTGACTTTAGAAGCTCGTTTTCGTAGATTTAGGCTCGTGGAAGTACGCTAGTATGTTTGTATGTTAGTACCTTAGTGCTCGCAGCAATGACCGACCACCAATAACTAGGAAGCAATAATCAGTAACCAGTAACCAGTAAAAAGAAACCAGTATCCAACATCCAACACTTAACACCTAACACCTAACACCGAATATCCAACATCCAACATCCAATGACTCTCCTCACCACCGGCGGTTGCGGCTTTATCGGAAGCAATTTTGTACGATATATGCTTGAACGCCATCCATCGTACACCATTGTGAATTTCGATAAACTGACGTATGCTGGAAATCTTGAAAACCTGGAAGGTGTAGAGGCAAATCCGAACTACAGGTTTGTCAAGGGGGATATTTGCGATCGGGCGGTGGTGCTGGAGACTATCCGGGATTGTGGTATCGACACGGTAGTAAACTTTGCCGCGGAATCGCACGTCGATCGGAGCATTATGGGACCGGCAGTATTCATCGACACGAACATCGGGGGAACGAGCGTACTGCTGGATGTCGCCAGGGAGCTAAAGATCGATCGTTTCCTCCAGGTGTCCACCGATGAAGTGTACGGGTCGCTTGGCTCGACAGGAAAGTTTACCGAAACGACTCCGCTCCATCCGAACAGTCCGTACGCCGCTTCGAAGGCATCGGCGGATTTGCTGGCGCAGGCGTATTATCATACGTTTCAGCTTCCGGTGATCATAACACGATGCTCGAATAATTACGGCCCGTATCAATTCCCCGAAAAACTTATTCCCCTCATGATCGCCAACGCGATCGACAATAAACCCCTCCCCGTGTACGGAGACGGTCTCAACGTGCGAGACTGGCTTTTTGTTACCGATCATTGCGCTGCTATCGACGTCGTGCTTCACGACGGAAAACCGGGTGAGGTCTACAACATCGGCGGTAACAACGAGTGGAAGAATTTCGATATCGTCAGGCTGCTGTTGAAGAAACTGAACAA